>JADJGZ010000022.1 GCA_016707785.1 Bacteroidales bacterium
AACCCGGGAATAGGTATCCAACGGTGAATGGTAATCATCATGAAAGCCGGAAAAGAAGGTCATCACCGGAATTTTGTGATCAATAAAAGATGCATAATCGCTTCCGGTATGCCCGGTTACATCCCATAAATCGAGCTGAAAAGCCACAGGCAGGGAATTGTTCAACTTCATGGCCATACTCCTGAGTGTATCACTTGTGGGCAGTGTCCCGATGCTGAGGATGCGTTCAAGACTGTCGGCAGGATCAGAGCGGGAAACCATATCCATATTTATATATAGCGCAATACTATCCACTTCCAGCCCAAAATTCATAAAATACCGGCTTCCCAGTAAACCTTTTTCTTCAGCCGACCAGGAGGCGAATACCAGGTTACAGGGTGGAGCCTCTTTCTTCTCTGACCAATATCGGGCCATTCCTAACATTGCGGCTACTCCGGAGGCATTGTCATCAGCTCCGCAATAAATACCGGTATTTCGTTTCCCCAGGTGGTCATAATGCGCTCCAACGATAACGGTGAGAGTAGTGTCTTTCCCGCGGATCAATCCCAGGATATTGCTGGCAGGTATGGTTTCTGAATGATTCCTGGTTTGAATTTTCCCGTTAAGTCCGACTTTTTGTACCAGGCTGGATTCGGGTTGCTGATCCCTGAAACGGATATACACATCCAGGCGATAATCAGAAACACCGAATAATTTCAGGGTCGATTCCCTGTTCAACCTCAGAACCGGTATAGTTTCGCTGGCGGTATCCCCGGTAAGAGTATAATAAGCATCCTCATAAGGCAGGTTCCGGATGCTGTCGTCCACTGATTTGACTACGGCCTGCAGCTTTTTCCGGGTTTCTTTCAGGGTGGTATTTTTTACTTCAATTACAGCCACTGCCCCCAGTTTCCCGGCAATGTTAGTTTTATACGCGAGGTCAGCCCATTCTGCCGGAACCTTCGACTGAAAATTCTTCAGGACTGTTGTTGGAGTTTCATCACTACCCGGCAATCCTTCAATAAAAACCACGATTTTGTTCTTAACATCCAAACCTTCATAATCGTTATAGGAACTTCCCGGGGCATAAATTCCATATCCTGCGAAGATGATGGGAACTGTGGCATCAACCTCCCTGCTCCCCGGAATCAATTCATAATCAATAGTATCCACAAGGTTAATCGCAGGTTGCTCTTCGATAAATTCATTCGTCACTTGTAAAATTGAGGATGCTGCCCGGTATTTCAGGACATTAAAAGCCTGAAAATAGTGCAAGCTCCCTTTAACTGGTTGAATATTAAATGATTCAAACTGGGAAGCAATGAACCCTGCTGCCAAAGCATTACCCCTGTTACCAATCTCACGCCCTTCAAGTAATTCGGATGACAGGTATTTATGAATCCCTGAATAGTAATGTGCCGGAATTCTGTCAGTTACAGTATCCTGCTGGCAAAAGCCAGGAAACCAGGCTGAGCAGGAATAACCCATTGAATAATAGCTATTTGCATCCAATGATGGTCAATAAAAACTCATCATGTAACTGGTCAAATTGCATTCATCCCTTGGCAACAGAATTCAGTATCAAGCCAAGCTTTCCTTCAGGAGGGTCAAAATAGTAAAATTGCCCTTTATTTTGAAATTTACTGATTACGCAATTATGAAACATTTGTGAAACAGTATTTCTCTTTCAAAGACTTTTTCGGCCATTTTCCCCATAGCCATCACCTGCTTAATGTTCAACTCATGGTCCAGCAGCACAAGATCGGCATCCTTACCGGCTTCCAGTGTTCCTTTGGAATCGAGTTTCAATAGGGTTGCCGGGGTTGATGTGGCCACCTGCAAGGCTGTTTCAAGCGTGAGTCCTTCATCCAGTACGGCTTCCCTGATCTCTCTCCAGACTGAATCGGGCAGGCCCATTTCCAGTTTAATCAATTTTCCTGTAACAGGGTCAAAACCAGGCAATGAGCCACATGCATCGGAAGTAAAAGTAATATGGTTGATAGGCACGCCTGCCTCAAGTAAGAGCCTCAGGGCAGTGGAAGGTTTTACTTCTTCATCGGCATAATAAGGATATGAACTGGTGGTGATATCTACATACCCTTTGATTCCATAGACTTTGGCATCCTCGAAAATATAGGCATTACGGTTGCAATGGGTAGGTATGAACTGCCTGTAGCTCATTTCTGAATGTTCCACCACTTCATGCAACGGACGGAATGGATCCTGTGCATCACCCATATGCATATTCAGGATACCGGCCTTCCCTCCTATCATTCCTGCAACCCTGGCATGTGCTGTGAGGCGCGTTAATTCCGATAAGGTAGGGACTGAAGAACGGTGATCAGAGATCGCCACTTCACCCACCCCGATAATTTCATCAAATAAGGCAATGTCTTTGGCTATATCGCCCATAATGGTGGGTGGCGGAACCTGGTATGCCCCGGTATACATCCAGGCTGACATACCCTGGGCCCGAAGGGTTTTTACTTTCATTAAAACGCTTTCCACTGTACGGGTGATACCATCTGTTCCAAGGCAACCAATCACAGTGGTAACACCCCCATCAATCATCATACTTACCTGAAGCTCAGGCATTCGGCTGGCAGGGCCGCCTTCTCCCCCACCTCCTGTAATATGCACATGGGAGTCGATGAGTCCGGGAATGAGTTTAAGCCCTGTGCAATCAATGATTTCTACCTCAACCCCTGTGGGTGGAGTGATTGAATCAGAGACTGCAAGAATCGTTTTTCCACCTGTTAAAACATCTTTAACTCCAAGATAGGCTGGAGCATATATCTCGGCATTCCTGAATAAAGTCAGCATAAGGATATTATTTATACACAAAGGTGCTAAAATAATTTGAGCTTATTCAAAGTTACCATCAGTTTGACTAAATTCGCTTTAGGATCAAATATAGATATGAGGATATATATTTCATTGGCATTTTTCTGCATCATGCTGGTAATGAATGCATACAGCCAGAGGGGCAGGTTATTGATTGTCGGAGGAGGAAGTGAAAAAACTGCCGCTATTGGCTGGAGTACCCCTGCTTATACCTGGGCTGTGGAAGGAAAAAGAGTGGCAGTGATCGGCACAAGCACCGGAAGCCTGGCCCCTTATCTTAAACAATACTGTAAAGCTGCTTATGCACGCGAATTTGCCATTGATACGCGCGACAGTGCCGACAGCCAGGTAACTTACGATACACTTATGACTTACCAGGCCATCTTTTTCAGGGGTGGTGACCAATGGGAATATTATTCGCTTTACAGGAATACAATGCTACAGCAGGCTGTAGAGGACATCTTTGCCGCTGGCGGGACTATTTGCGGCACATCAGCTGGCATGCATATACTTTCGGAAACTGTTTTTACTGCTGAGAACGGGACTGTTTACCCTTATGAAGGCATTGAAAATCCGAACAATTCTTACATGACCCTTGAAGATGATTTCTTCGGCTTTGTCCCGGGATATCTTTTCGATACTCATTTTGCTGAAAGGGGCCGGTTCGGACGATTATGCGGTTTCCTGGCGAACCTTAAACTCAATGAAAACGTTGATGTAATTGGATTAGGCATTGATGACCTGAGTTGCATGGCCATCGATTCCAACCTGGTTGGCACTGCTTACGGAACCGGTTGCACAAATATTTACAAACTCACCGGAAGTGTTTCCTTAAATGGTAATAAACTTCTCATCGACTCGGTGAGTGTAACCCAACTCCTACAGGGATGCACCTATAATTTTGTGACAGGCGAGGCGATCTATACTTCACTTACCAAGCCCATTGATGCATCAACTTTAACAGAATCAGGAAATTACACCATATTAGCCAGCGGCAGCGACCTGTTAAGCAGTAACCAGGAAATGTTGTCGGAACTGGTATTGCAGACAGGAAACCAAACGGATGCAATTGCCATTATTTCGGAAAATGCAGGCACAGCCACCTCCTTTATGAATGCCCTGACAAACCTGGCGCAGATGCAGGTAGATATGATTGAACCTTCTCAGTTGTATGGGTCTGATACCAGCACTTTGGGTATTTTACAAAGAGCAGGCAAGGTACTTTTTGTATCCAATGATCCTGAGCATCTTCTTGACTTCCTGGGCAGTATTAATGGCAATTATCTTGAACAAAAGCTTAGAGCAAGCGGTAGCATTTCGGCCTTTGTGGGAATGGATTCAAGGCTTGCAGGCAAAACCGTTGTCGGTAATTTCCTGGAATACGGCAATTCATACTATGGCGAAATGACCCTGGGGCCCGGGCTTGGCTTGCTAAGGAACAGTGTCATCATTCCCAATACCTACCTGAACAGTGATATTTATGAAAACACAGCCACTGCTGTGCCTTATGCCATGGTAAAAGATACCCTGAAATACGGGATATGGCTGACGAATCACAGCTTCATGAAATATTCACCGGTTGATGGCAATTCAACCTTAACAGGCAAAGGGATTGCCCCGGTGATGATACTTACCAATACAGCAACCCTCGGAGGATTTTCAACCCAGACTTCTACGGGTTCCACAAGTTCACTCCCCCGCCAGGTGGCTGGTTTCGACCAGATGCAACTCTCGTTGATTGATGATACCCGGCCATTTATCATGGGGAAAACCTCCTCGATATCAGTTCCGGAAAATGCACATAAACCGCATGTGTCGATCATTACCGACCGAATTACCTCCACCCTGAGGATTAATGCTCAATATCCTGTTAAGAGATGGGAACTTGTTAATGCCGGAGGCCAGATCCTTGCCACTTCTCAGCCAAGTGATAATCCTGCAATTTTAAGCATGCAATCCTATCCGCATGGAATTTACATTTTAAAGATAACGTTGATCAATAATCCTTTCTCTAAAAGTTTAAAAATAGCATGGTAACTAAGTATCTAAATAGTTTCTCCCTCAGTCTGGTTTTTGTTTGCATGATATTCGTGACATTCAATACCACCATTCATTCTCAAAATACCGGTGGAAGCCTGGTAATTGTAGGCGGGGGACTGGAAGCCAATAACAAGAGCATTTATGGACAGATGATTGAATTAGCCGGTGGAACTGAAAAGGCTCGGTTTGCTGTTATCCCTTCTGCCAGTGGGGTTGCAGCCCAATCATGGGTTAGCTTCAGCAAAATCCTGATGACATATGGATTGAAGGCAGAACAGATTCATCTCATCAACATTGCCATGGTGGATGATGACAGCACAACCGATGTGGACGAATCACAATGGAAAAATAATGGGTCTGATCCAAAACTGGCTGAAATTGTAAGAAAATCAACAGCTGTCTGGTTTACCGGAGGCGACCAGTTAAGGACCATGAAAACCCTTGTAAATCCTGATGGAACAGAAACCCCTGTTCTAAAAGCGGTGAGAGAGGTATACCAGAAAGGAGGCGTTATCGGTGGATCGAGTGCCGGTGCGGCCATTATGAGTGAAGTAATGATAGGAAACGGCAGCAGTTTTGGGGCACTAACCCTTCCTATTTCCACTGATATCAATGATGAAGCAGAAAAAGGCAGCCTTCTGATAACCACAGGCCTGGGATTTTTCCCTTATGGAATTGTTGATCAGCATTTTCATGCAAAAGGGCGACTGGCCCGTTTGGCTGTAGCCCTTAACAGCAAATACTCGAAAAGTAATATTGCTTTTGGCGTGGATGAAAACACAGCCATCATTTATTACCCGGCAACAAAGAGCTTCAAGGTTGCAGGTGCCGGCGGGGTTACAATTCTGGAGAATTTTGATACAAAGGTTACTTCCACCAGCGGGGGACTTGCGCTAAAAAATGTTGTACTTTCATACCTGGAAGAAGGTGATGTTTATGACCTGGAGAAGAAGACTGCAAGTCCGGCTCCGGGCAAAAAATCAATCAAAGGAAATGAGTATTATGACCATGAAGCAACTATTCAAACCGGAATATTAAATGGAGAAAACCCTTCCTTCAGGGATCTGATAACCAATGAATTAATTAACAATAAAGCTGCCGGAAGCATTGAGAACCTCAATATCAGCGGAACGAAGACAGCCTATATGATCAGGTTCAGCAAAACGCCGCTGTCAGAAGGCTTTGAGGCTGAAATCACCCCTGAATATACATCCTGCACAGTTCTGAAAGTGTTGATGGATATTTACCCAGTTAACCTGTTACTTCAACCAAAGCAATAACCAATCATTCAAAACAATTATTTATGAAGAAAATTTATCTCTTATTCCTTGCACTGATATTTTTTGTCAGTTGGCTTCAGGCCCAGGATGTTACGGTGAGTGGAAAGGTAACTTCTGCCACCGACAAATCTGCTATTCCGGGGGTCACAATCATTCTGAAAGGTACGTCCAGGGGAACTACAACCGATCTTGACGGCAAATACAGAATTGAAGCCCCTGTAGATGGCATACTGCAATTTTCCTATGTAGGAATGAAAAAGCAGGAAGTTCCTGTCAATGGAAAAAAGGTCGTAAATGTTGAATTGGCAGAGGATAAAGTGGACCTGGGCGAATTGGTGGTTGTTGGCTATTCTACAGAAAGCAAAAAATTGATTTCCGGTTCATTTGGAGTTGTTAATTCAGAAGAGATCAAACAGGTACCCATCAGGACCATTGACGGGGTTCTCCAGGGCAAAGTGGCCGGTGTTACCATTAATCAGAATTCAGGTACACCCGGGGGGCAGAACGTCATCAAGTTCAGGGGCGGAAGCTCAATAAATGCAAGCAATTCTCCCCTGGTCATTATTGATGGGGTTACTACAATCACCGGGAGTTATGGCCAGATTGGCTATAGCGGTCAGGAAACAGATGCTTTAACGGATTTAAATCCCAATGACATTGAGCAGTTCACATTCCTGAAGGATGCGTCTGCTACGGCTATTTATGGTGCCAGGGCTTCCAATGGGGTAATCCTGATTACCACCAAGAAAGGGAATGCCCAGAAGACCTCCATCACACTGAATCAGTCAGTGGGTGTGCAGACTATGCCAAAAGAACGCATCCTTGACCTGATGAACGCACAGGAATGGAATGAATACAAAGGCACCAATATTCAGGGCATTGACACTGACTGGATGAAAGAGATCCTGCAAAGAGCTCCTACCTCAAATACCGAATTATCCATTAGTACAGGAAACAACAATACCCGATTGTTTATTTCAGGAAATTACTACAACCAGGAAGGGACAGTGAAAGGAACGGCCTATGACAGGTTCAGCGGACGTTTGAATGTGGATCATAAGGTGAATCAGAACTTTACCATCGGTGGTGGAGTAGCTATTACCTACTCAAAAAACGACCGGGTTGAAGGGGACCAAACACTCTTTGGGCCTTTACCCAATGCCCTTTCAATCCCTGCCATTTACCCGGTTTATAATGAAGATGGTACTTACAATGAACTGGGGCCTTATGCCAATCCCGTCGCTATTATCAATGAAACCGTTAATGAGGCATTTACCAACAGGACGAATGCCAATATATTCGGCACCTACAAATTCCTCAGGAATTTCACATTTACCAGTAAGTGGGGAGCCGATTTCTACCTGCTCAGGGAACATGAATACGATCCAGTAACAACCAGGCAGGGGGCAAAGTATAACGGACTTGGGATCGAAGGCACTACTTATGTCAGCAACCTTATGACCAGCAACGTTTTACAATACGCTACCACCCTTGATGAGATGCATAATATCGAAGCACTTGCCGGGTATCAGCTTGAAAAATACGCAAGCCGGAGTACTTATATCGAAGGCATCGATTTCCCTAATGAGAACCTGCAATACATAACATCAGCCGGTACCATCAGGGCAGCCTCGGCATCAGCAGGCAACAGTGGAATGAACTCCTATTTCGGACAACTGAAATATAATTACAAGTATAGATATATTGTCACCTTAACAGCAAGGGCTGATGGCTCTTCCAAATTCGGAAAGAATAACCGTTACGGGTATTTCCCGGCTGCTTCTTTTGCCTGGCGTATGAAGGAAGAGATGTTCATGAAAGATGTAAATGCCATTTCTGAACTTAAACTCAGACTTAGTTACGGTTATACCGGAAATGATGGCATTCCGGGTTTTGCTTCCCTGGGATTGTATGGGGGAGGTTATAATTATGGAGGAAGTTCCGGGATTGCACCGACCCAATTACCCAATCCGGACCTTAAGTGGGAAACAACATTGCAAAGAGGAATTGGTGTTGACATAGGATTATTCAAAGACCGTATCAATGTGGTATTTGATTACTATATGAATAAAACCACGGATTTGTTATTGGAACGTCCAATCCCTACTTCAACCGGATTCAGTTCAATCAGTGCAAATATTGGATCACTGGAAAACAAAGGGCTTGAATTGGCCATTACTTCCCAGAATATCAAATCAGATTTCACCTGGAACACCACGTTTAATTGGTCAACTAACAGGAATAAGATCACAGAACTCTACCAGGACCAACCTATCCTTGATTTAGGAAGAGGTGGAAACAGTGTTATGATTGATGAACCGATCGGGGTATTTTATGGCCTGATCTGCCTTGGGGTGGATCCAACCACAGGAAACCTGGTTTATGATGATCTTGATGATGATGGCCTTATCACATCAGAAGACATGACAAAAACCGGTGACCCGAATCCTGATTTTACAGGTGGTATCACTAATACCTTTGGTTATAAAGGTTTTGAATTATCTGTATTCCTTCAGGGGGTATATGGAAATGACATATTCAACGGAACCTTTATCTATCTTGAATCAGGAGGAGGTGAAGACAACCAGACCACCCGTATGGTAAACCGCTGGAAACAGCCCGGTGACATCACTAATATTCCACGGGTGGGTGACTCATACCTTTCTACCCGCTTTATTGAAGATGGCTCTTTCCTGCGGATTAAGAATGTAACTTTGAGTTATACACTCCCTCAAAAGATGCTGAAGATATTCCAGAACACATCCATCCGGGCTTATATCACAGGTCAGAACCTGTATACTTTCACTCAATACCTCGGCATGGACCCTGAAGTCAATTACTATGGCAACGACAATATTATCATGGGTACAGATTTCTTTACCTATCCAACATCCAGGACTCTGATTGCCGGTCTTGACATTAAATTCTAATTCAAATTTAACTGAGATGAAAAAATTTATATACCTCCTATTTTCACTTGCCGTTTTGCTTAGTTCCTGTAATAAGGCACTGGATGTAGAACCAACGGCTTCAATATCACCTGATGTTGCCATTACCAACAAAGCTGGCGTTGGAAAAGCCCTTGCAGGCTGCTATAATTCCCTTCAGGCTGTCGGACTCTATGGCCGGAATATGATCATTATTGGCGACCTGGCAGCAGATAACCTCGACTGGACAGGAACTACCTATGAATATCAGCAAATCCTTCAGCATAATATTCCTGCCAATAATGGGATCGTTGAAGGCATATGGGCTGCAGCTTATGATGGAATTAACCGTGTTAATAATGTATTGTGGAGACTACCATCCATTAATGATATGACTGAAACCGAAAAAGCACAGACTTCAGGAGAACTCTACTTCCTGCGAGCTTTATGCTATTTCCGGTTACTAAACCATTTTGGCGGAGTCCCCGTTAAAACTGAGCCAACACTTGACCTCAGCAACATTGACCAGGCAAAGAATTCTGTGGATGCTGTATACAACCAGATTCTCATCGACCTAAGCATAGCTGAATCAGATCTTCCGGAAACTTCTTCACTCGGCAGGGCTAATAAATTCAGTGCTAAAGCTTTACTTGCCAAAGTATACCTGACCCATTACCATTACAGTAATGACGCAAACAGTGCAGTGCAAGCGATTGCTAGAGCCACAGATGTAATTGCCTCAGAAAAATATAGCCTGGCAACTTCCTATGCTGATTTATTCAATGGTGCAAATTCTTCTGAGTCAGTATTTGAAGTTGTGTATGATGCACAGAATTTCAACAGGCTGGCACAGTATTTTTATCCCAGGAGCCTTACCGGACGTTATGAAATTGCACCTTCAAACCCGATCATCAGCAGTTATGAAACCGGTGACAACCGCTTTGATGTTTCCATTGCCTATGATTCAGAAAACAAGGTGTATGCGACAAAGTACAACGAAGTGGCATCAGGTGCTGACCGTGTATATGTATTCCGCCTTGCCGAAATGCACATGATCAGGGCTGAAGCTTTGGCATACAGCGCTGGGGATATTACCATTATTCAAGATGATATTAATGCTATTCGCCAAAGAGCTGGCTTACAATCGACTGAAGCATCTAATTATGATCAGTTGAAAGCTGCAATCGCTCAAGAGAAAAGAATAGAATTTGCATTTGAAGGACACAGGTGGGATGACATTGTAAGAACCAAAACAGCCTCTACCCTGCTTGGCATTGATCCTAAGTATTATCTGTTCCCTATTCCTTTGAGTGAAATGCAAACCAACAAGCTGATGAAGCAGAACGATGGTTATTGATTTTAATTAAAACAACTTACTGAATATGAAAAAGAAAAATCATCTCATACTACTCTCCTTCCTGCTGATCCTGATATTAGGCAGTTGCGAAAAGAAGGAACTGGGAAACCCTCCCGCAAGTACAATTGCTGATTTCAGTTTCACACTCTCAAATGATGGCTACTTTCCTTGTACGGCGACTTTCTCCAATAGTTCATTGAACGCGAAAGGTTATCATTGGGATTTTGGAAATGGCGCTACCTCAACTGAAGAAAACCCTGTTGTAGAATATACTGCTCCCGGGCTTTACACAGTTACTTTAACCTGTACTCCTGAGAACGATGTGTATTATAACGAGCTGGTGAAAACACTGGTTATCAATGTAAAGGACCCGTTAGCCGGATTTACCCAGGTGATGTATTTCACTTCCCGCGGCCCGGAAGGTGGAAACGGACACCTGGTCATACTTAGTGATGGAGCCCCTGTTGTGCAGGATTTTGAAAAGGTTGACCTTTCAAGGCCATATGGGATTGCAGTTGATACCATTAACAGCAAAGTATATATCTCTGACTACTCATTGGGTGTAATCTATAAATATGACGCCGACGGGAAGAATCCGGTAAAAATCCTTGATGTGAGTGTCCCCGGACAGGAAATTGTAGATTCACCCGAAGCCCTGATGGTACTTGGTGATAAGCTATACTGGGGCAGGCCCGGTGGCATTTATCGCTGCAACCTTGATGGATCCAATCCTGAACCTTTCATCAATACTGGCACATCTGAACCAGAGTATCCCATTGATATGCAGTATGATGCTGCTACCGGAAAAATCTTTTTAGTAAATGACCGAACCGATTATACCGGAGGATACTTTACAGTAAATTTTGATGGAACCGGGATGACCGAGCACATTGTCGATATCGATGGAACAGCGATTGAACTGAACCCTTTCAGCAGAAAAGTATATATGGCAGTATATGCGGTTGATGGTACAGCCATTACTGAAAATGGAATTTATATGTGCAATACAGATGGCACTTCCCTTGGTAAAATCGGTGAATTTGGATCCAAAGCCACCTGGGGTATGACCATCGATTATAAGAACAACAAACTCTTCTGGGGTTATAAAATCAGCAACTCCAATCCCGACGGGAAAATCATCCGATCAAACCTCGATGGTTCCGGTCAGGAAGACTGGATAACTGGAGTGAGTCCGCATGCGATGCAAATATCCTGGGTAAAACTGTGTCAAGGCGGGCAATAGAATCATCTTGAAACCGCCTTGGCGACTGGATTGCAAGGTAAATGGAGCTCTCATCTTTCAGGCAGTGTTCAAAAGAACTATATCCATGACTTCCTGCATACCCCAGCCTAAACAAAAGGCTGCCTCTTTATTGAGACAGCCTTTCTCTTTCCTGGCAGATTAATCACTTTGAGACGAATTATACCGAAAGGAAATGCAGCATTATTTTTGCTAACCTATCCGATCAGGTATAAAATACAAACCACATTAGTGCGTCACATTCACTTTTCGGGTGATAGTTCCAGAAGAGGTTTGAAGTCTTAAGATGTAAACACCTTTTTCCAGGCGTGAAACTGGAATGAAGGCTTGTTTAGTTTCGTTAACTGAACGATAAACCTGGCGGCCATCAGCAGTGAAAAGGCTTATTTCAGCATTTTCGAAGTCACCGCTAACCTTCACCTGATCAGTTGCCGGATTTGGGAATACTGATAAATGGAGAGCAGGTTCAGCATTAACACTTACATCGGTATTATAGATTACCTGTATACTATCGAGCAATAATTTATACATATCGGTGCATTCAAAATGACACCAGGTAAGATAAATATCTTCCCCGATAAATGGCGTAAGGTCAATCAGTCGCTCCTTCCAAACATAATACTCAGTCAACGTAGTAGTTTCTGTGAAAAGCACATTGGAGAAATCTGCCACCTGGTTTCCTGTTGTAGAAAGGGCAACTTTGTATTTTTCCTCAAAATATTCCTCATCAGCAACCTGAACAGTATAGCGAAGTGTAACAGTCCCGGATAAACCAGCCAGGCTGATTTTAGGAGTAACAAGATAATTTTCAGGAGTCAAAGCACCAGGATCACTTAACCATGAATCTGACACCGCATAAACTTCAGACTCCCATGTATTTATTCTCCAAATATAACCATCACCATCCTGGTCGATGGTTGTGAATGTAGAAGGGAGATTCTCAGGGTCATCAAAAAATTCTTCCAGAAGGTAAGTCTGTCCAAAAGAGAATAAACTGATCCCAATCATTGCAAGTAAGAGTAGTGGCTTTTTCATAGGCTTCTTTTTAATATTTAAATAATTGACTATTTGATTTACAATTATAATAAAAAATTGCGAGATTTTGACCAAACCAGAGGTAAAAATCCTAGGCAGTTGGAAAATAACGCATTAAAAGCAAGAAATGAATAAAATCAGAGGGCCACAACCACTTCCTTAGGTTTCGTTTCAGGGAGGACATCATCTTCCAGCCTGAGGTTTTCAATTATGAACCGTTGACGTTCAGGGGTATTCTTCCCCATGTAATATGATAGCATGGAATCAATATCACCGGAGTGTTTAAGGATTACAGGATCCAGCCGCATTGAAGGCCCGATAAAATGGCTGAATTCACCGGGAGAAATTTCGCCCAGACCTTTAAATCGGGTGATCTCTGGGTTGGGGCCTAATTCATTGATGGCATTCACCCGCTCTTCATCATTATAGCAATAGGTCGTCTTTTTCTTATTCCTTACACGAAATAATGGAGTTTGAAGGATAAAGACATGTCCTGTCTTAACCAGATCAGGGAAAAATTGCAGGAAAAATGTCAGCAATAATAACCTGATATGCATTCCATCAACATCGGCATCGGTAGCAATAACTATATAATTATATCTCAGGTTTTCAATATCGTCTTCAATATTCAATGCAGCCTGCAGGAGATTAAATTCTTCATTTTCATAGACCACCTTTTTATTCATTCCAAAGCAGTTCAATGGCTTACCTTTTAGTGAAAATACAGCCTGGGTATTCACATCACGGCTTTTTGTAATACTTCCGCTGGCTGAATCACCTTCAGTGATAAATAAGGTAGTTTCAAGTTTACGTTCATCATTTGAATTATAATGAACCCTGCAGTCCCTGAGTTTTTTATTATGAAGACTGACTTTCTTAACACTTTCCTTCGCTAACTTTTTTATGCTGGCTAACTCTTTACGCTCTTTTTCATTCTGCAGGATTTTCCTGTATAAAGATTCAGCCACATCGCTATTCATGTGGAGGAAGTTATCAAGGCGTTTCTTAAGGATATCTGTAATAAATTTATTCACGGTAACGCCACCGGGTTCCATGTGAGATGAACCAAGTTTTGTTTTGGTCTGGGATTCAAACACCGGTTCTGAAACCCTGACACTGACTGCAGCAACCAATGATGACCGGATATCACCCGGTTCGAAATCTTTCCCGTAAAATTCTCTGACTGTTTTTACAAATGCTTCACGGAAGGCGGCAAGATGAGTTCCACCCTGGGTAGTGTGCTGGCCATTGACAAATGAATAATATTCTTCACCTGATTGCCGCGAACTATGTGTAAATGCGCATTCGAAATCATCTTCCTTAATATGAATAAGCGGGTAGAGTTTAGGATTGCCATTATTCACCTTCTCGAGCATATCCAGCAAACCATTCTTAGCCTGGAAACGCTGCCCGTTGAAATATATAACCAGGCCGTTATTGAGGTAACAATAATTCCAGAGCATCTGCTCTATATACTCGGGGATGAAATGGTAATTTACAAACAGGCTTTCATCGGGTGTGAAGGTAATCAATGTACCATTCCGGAGTTCACATGGTTCTTCCCCAGTCTCTTTCACCAGGTCACCCTTGGCAAAATTTACAATATTTGTTCGCCCGTCACGGATCGACTGAGCTGTAAAATGGCTGGATAATGCATTAACTGCCTTAGAACCGACACCATTTAATCCCACAGCTTTCTTAAAAACCTTAGAATCGTATTTTGCACCGGTATTCATCTGGCCTACGCACTCTATGAGCTTTCCAAGTGGAATCCCCCTGCCATAATCACGTACACTCACCGACTGATCTTTAATCACCACCTCAATCGTGCGGCCATGGCCCATTACATACTCATCAATAGCGTTATCCGTGATTTCTTTCAGGAGAACATAAATACCGTCATCATGAGAAGATCCATCTCCCAATTTACCAATGTACATACCCGGACGTTGACGGATATGCTCATTCCAGGCTAATGACCTGACACTGTCTTCGTTATAACTGCCTTGTGTTTCCATAATTCTGAGGCAAATATAGATCAATTGAAAATTCTAAACAGGCCATGTAATGCCCTTTTTAGCAGAAGTTATGCACAGGGGGCTGTTCTTAATCCGTGAAAAAAAGTTGAAAAATGAGATGATGAACTGCTCCTTGAAAGAATCACAGTAGTATAAGACAAAAGTCAAATAAGAAATACTGTATCTTATAATTTTAAAAGCCAGCAATCAGGAAATGAGGGCTTTAGTTCTTTTATCCTTGTTTTGGCCTTTGATTCGGTAGGATATGAGCCAAGTGAAACCCTGAACCGATCGGCTGACTTAACAACCATTGCATCATTGTAACCCTTGATTTTTAAATCACTGACTTCCTGTCTGGCTGGTTCTTCAGTTTTATGACTTGCAACCACAATAAAATAATGATGTGATTCTTTATTATCAGCATCAGTTGTGATTTCCAATGCTTTTGCTGCATTATTTTCCTTCTTAATGACTTTACCATCGTCAACTTTTAGATCCTGGGTTTTAGTGGCCAAATGCTGAACTAAAGAATCTGTTCCACAAATAAGGATATTGGAGGGTTTGTCATTTTTATCGCCCATCCACAGAACTGCATACCCATTCTTTACCCCGACACCCATGGCTTTCCATTCTTTGGATTGCCATTTGCCTTTATTAAGAATCATTTCCCTTGAAGCCTGGACCTGTTTCCAGAGCTCAAAAGCTTCAATCGCAGAAGCAGATTCCTCCTCCCAGTAAACCAGTTCATATCCTTTACCCGTATAATCAGTAATTTCAGAGGGTTTGCTGTTCATACACCGGATCCCTTGCGGATCCTTGTTGGAACAGCAGGAAGACCATCCCGGACCTTCTGTCCAGCTATTCAGGTTGCATCCACTTTCCTGGGGTTTCCAGGTCAGCAGGTTTTCAATGTGAATGCGCGAAACCAGGCTTAGTGAACCCGATAAAGGAATAACTGAAAGCTTACTTTGTTTTCTCAAGTCATTCACTAGATTGAAGAGAATCATTTCTTCCTGCGACACACAGAAATTATCTCCGGGGTCATTGACTGTTTTAACAGGTACATCCTGTGAATGACCGTTTAAATGAAAAAACAGGATGATGCCCAGAAAACAAATGATTATACGCATACGATCAACAAATAAGAAATACTATCCTTCTAACATTCATTTACGCTGTAAAGATACGTCAATTGTCAGTTTCATCAAAGAAAACAACTGTATTGAAGTGTCGGCTCTTTCCTCCCGATATTCAAAGTCTGTTATTTGAAAATAAAGATCTTGAAGACTGCACCTACCTGGTGAAAGAAAGATATTTTTTTGAATTCCGGAGGAGTAACTGATTGCATCTTCAGTATCAATGTCTGAAGGTAGTCAACAATGTGGGCTTCACCGTTGTAATTGATCCATTCTGCATCATCTATTGGTTTATGGTAATCATCATGTAAGCCCGTAGTGAAATAGATCACAGGAATCCCTTTCTCAAGAAAGGGGTGATGATCGGAAAAGGCGGGAGCACCTTTCGTTTTTTTGAATTTGAAATCACCTTTTCCCATTGATTTTAATATTTTGTTCCAGGTACGCGATGATCCTAACCCCAGGACAAACAGGTTGTTTTTCCCATTCCAGTTGAAACGTCCAACCATATCAAGGTTTAACATCCAGGCAATTTCTTCTTTTCTGAAATCAGGGGAATTACAGAAGTTTTTAGAACCAAAAAGGCCTTTTTCTTCTGCACCAAATGCGATAAACAGAACATTGTATTTCAGATCCGGCTGAACAGAGGCCCACCTTGCCAGTTCCATAATGGCGGCAGTTCCGCTGGCATTGTCATCAGCACCGTTATGTATCTTTGGCTCTCCCACTTTTGGGTCTTTCACTCCCGGTGTTCCTACGTGATCATAATGCGCACCAACGATAATGGTCTTAGCAGCTCCCTTGTTGAGATAGCCAGCAACATTATAGGCTGCAGGTCTTGTACGGTTTATTTTAACAAGTAAAGTAGCTTTGGGGTGATCTAGTTTTTTGATCTGATTTGCAAGACTCATTGAAACATATACAACTGGTACTTTAAAGTCAGATGTAGAATCAGCAAAAAACAAAAGGTTGCGGAACTCCGAATTCTTACCATTATATAGTATGATGGCTGCAACACCTTGACCAGCAATCGATTCTATACTATCAAGTTTCTGTCGGATCGCTTTCTGACTCATTTTCTTCCTGCCTTTCAGATCGAATAAAATGGCTTTACCAGTCGCATCTTTTAGATCTGTGCTTTCACTGTCATAGATTTCAACCTCATTGATTTCACCATCGGCTGACCCGGCAACGGCACCAAAGTCGACCCCACTTTTGTATTGTATTCCATTGATTGCCAATTTTCCTTCCTGAAACTGGTAATTCTGGAAATTGAATTTTTTCAGGTAAGATCCATCATTGCTATGAAAAGGGACCAGTCCGGACTTTTTAAAAGATTCTGCTATATAAGTCGCAGCCATTAACTCATAAGGAGAGCCGGCTTCACGGCCAAACATTGAATCATGTGCCAGGGCACCAATATCCTGACGAAGGTTCTGTTCTATGCCGGAAATATTCTGTGCTGTTGAAACACTTATTCCCAGAAAGGGAAGAATTGCCAGAAAAATAAACTTAGAAAATCTTACCATAAACCTTGGAATATAAATCAAACCCATTCGCTCTTTATAGGCTGTGAATTTAGTTTTTTTGAAGGCTCAACGTTGTTTTTAAAGACACTAATTTTATTGATAAATACAGACTGATATCTGATGATACTTTCCTGTGTGCCGGCGACTCTCATTTTTCGATGATTTCTATCCGCTGATTTTCAATTATGCTTACTTTTGGAGGCATTACGGATCAGGCAGGCCATATTCCCAGGATACTTAAGGAATGAATAAAATCAGGAAAAGTTTTCAGGCAATCTTCAGCATTCTCAGAAATCCATATCTCCTTAACCTCGTATTGGAAGATAATGATCGCTGGCAGAATTATTTAAAAAAGAACCACTCACAGACAGGACAACTCCCTCAACTGAATTTCCTTGACCTTTTCGGTCCTTTCACCGACAAAGTGGAACCTTTCCTATTCCTGGATGGCGGCTCCCTCCCTACCGATCTTGCTTTGCTCAGGGCTCTTGCCGGAAAGGTTCAGGCAAAATCGTATTTTGAAATAGGTACCTGGAGGGGTGAAAGCGTTGCAAATGTCAGTCCGGTTGTGGCTGAGTGTATGACCATGGATCTGCCGGATGAAGAAAAAAGAGCTTTGGGTATGACTGAAGAATATATCCTTCAACATGCGGTTTTATCAAAGCACCTGGCAAATGTGCAACACCTGAAAGCAAACTCCTTTAGTTTTGATTTCAGCAAGTTGAATAAAAAATTTGACCTGGTCTTTATCGATGGGGATCATCACTATGAGGGAGTCCTGAATGATACCCGTAAGGTTTTTTCAAATCTGCTGCACGAAAATTCTGTAGTGGTATGGCATGATTATGCTTTTAATCCGGAAAAGGTACGATATGAAGTGTTATCCGCCATCCTCGATGGAACAGATCCCTCGAAACACGGACATCTCTTCCATGTAGCCAATACACTTTGTGCCGTTTATCTGCCAAATTTCAAGTCACCGGCTAGAAATCAAAAGGTATCTTTCAGGGTCGATTTAACAGTCAAATAGAAATTCTAAAACAATTTTCGCCAATCTTTCAGCCTGGTAAAATCATCCTGGGTTATAAGCAAATCCTTATACCATCCCTGGTATTCCTTTGCAAAGAACCAAAGGAATAACACAGAGGTAAATACATAGGAAATGGAGGTTGCCAAACCTGCTCCTGAAATACCAAATGAAGGAATGAGCATGAAATACAGCAGAACTGAGATAACCAGGCCTGCGGAAGATATTCGTGTATTTACATAATACCGGCCCGTCCCGGAATAATAATGACCGAGTAAAATGGAAAAATTATAAATCAGCACCCCTGGCACCAGCGTCCAGATAACCTGTTTAACCTCTCCAAACCCGGGTCCAAAAATAAAACTATAGGCAGAAACCGGCAGCACCAGTAATGGTATCATCAGAATAAGGCTCAAAAGGAATCCAAGTTTGATCAATTTCATGGTCATACCGGCTGACTTTTCTCTATCATCAGAATTGGCCACCCATGAGTATTGTACCAGTGACATACTCTTTGCAATAAGCCAGATGGACTCAGCTATGGAAATACCATTACCAAATACACCCACTGCAGCCAACCCTTTATACTCGCCGAGAACATAATAACTAAGCCGGAAACTTAACAGTTGGGTAATGTGCGCTACCTGGTTCTGAAGGCCATACCTGAACATCTGACTGACAACAGGCAGAAACTGAATAATGGGGAACAATTTCAAGCCTGCTAAATACTCCCTGACCTGGAATGTACTTATCAGCAAACATAACCCAAGGGAAACATAGAGTGAAATTATATAGGCATTTACCGACATCAAGCCAAACCCCAGGAAAGACACCAGCAGTGAAATCACCAGTATTACCGACTGCAACCAGACCAGTTGATTTGATTCTTTGATCCTCTGTTTCCCAATCAGCAAATTGGAATGAATACTCATGAATGAATTGATCACAGCCAGTATGCTGATATGTAGAACAAACTCTGCCTCCACCAGTCCTGTGAAGTAAAGGACTATACAGGATGCAACTCCCATGAGCAATGTCCAGGCATAGGAAGGGACAAGCAAAAGATAAGCTTCAAAGCGAGGTACCAGGTATACCAATGTTGCCCCACCCACCAGGTTGGAAAAAATAAGGATGAAGCTGATGGTCGTAATAATAATACTCTGGCTCCCCTTCCCTTCCGGACCAAGATATCTCGATAACAGGACGGCGATCAACAGGTTTATCACAGCTGAAAAAGCCCGGATTCCGAAAGTATGGATGATCTTTTTCAGCATGTCTGATGTCTGATGTTGGATGTTTGATGTCGGATGTTTGATGTCGGATGTTTAATGTCGGATGTTTGATGTCGGATTGCGGATGTATGATTGCGGATTTATAATTGCGGATGTCGGATGTTTGATGTTTTATTTATGATGTTTAATGTATGATTTTGGATTTTGGTCCGCCAACTGGCGGATGGCTCTTGGATTTTACATTTTACATTTTACATTTTGCATTTTTCATTTTGTATTTTGCATTTTTCATTTTGCATTTTTCATTTTGCATTTTTCATTTTGCACTAAGAACCTCCTGGTAAACCTCCCATATCTGCCGTCCGATAACTTCCTGGCTGAAATGATCCAGTGCATATTGCCTGATTTGTTGTTTATCAAATTCAGCAGGATGATCCAGCATAAATTCAACTTCCCGGAGCAATGCATCTTCATCTTCTGATGGGACCAACCTGCCAAGGCTCAAATGAATATGCTCAGCAATGCCTCCTACATTCGTTGAAAGAAAAGGGACACCACAAGCAAAACTTTCAGGTATTACTACCGGCAAATTCTCATATCGGCTGAACATCAACTGAAAATCAGCTTGTTGCATCAATTCCGATAATTCTTCATTTTCCCTCAACCCGGTAAAATAGACAAACCGATCCTTAAGGTGCATCTCCTCAGCCAACCTAACCAATTTATTATAATGGATCCCTTCTCCAACCATTGTGCAATACCAGTCCTGCCGTTTTGCAGCGAGACGTTTGAGCACTCTCAGAATGCCTGAGATATTTTTCTGGTTATCATCAAAACAGGAGACATGCAGAATCATTTTTGACTGAAGTTCATTCTTTTGTTTTGCCGGTTTAAACATATTAATATCGACAACGTTGGGAATTACATGGTAATGCTTGTTTGTCAAACCATGCAGTTCCATAGCTCTCTGAAGGTTTTGGGTAACAGGCAGCACTGCAGATGCATTCCTGACAATCCTTTTTGTAAGCCATTTTCTGAGAAAGCCCTTGTAGTTATCCATGCCCGGAAGATAGCGGGTCCAGTGTTCGGTGATCACGTATGGAGTTCCTTTGCTAAACTTTTCAAATAATGCGATAATCCCACAACGGGTTAAAACATTCACATGGATGAGGTCAGGGTGCCAGTTATTCTTTTTAAGTTTCTGAAATCCAATTTGATGGGCTCTGAAAAACCTGATAAGATTGATTATTGAGTCAAGAAAAGCAATATTGGTATGACTGGCCCGATAATACACACTAACTTCATGAATATCAAATTCCTCAGAAACTACTGTTTCATAAGTTGGTGTATCCCTTTCAAAATTCAGGTGTACATAAAGCACTGCGATATCAGCATAATCCTTCACTGACATGGCATGCCTGCGAATAAACAGTCCGGGCATAGGATCCCTGCGGTTTGGGTACCACCTTGGCAAATAAAGTATCCTTGGTTTTCCTGTCTTCATGATTGTAATCCTTGCCAAATGTAAAAAATCAATGGATATAAGTGCAATCAATGAGTTAATCCGATCATATTTGACTCTTCAAAGGGAGAAATACATAAATGGTTTACGAAACTATGGCAGTAGTAAATATTGGCACGTCAATTGATTATAAATGGCAACTTAACATAAAGGTAGTAATCTCCGCACTAAATTTGGCAATAATGTGAAATGCTCCATTTAGTTGTTAAAGATTCATATTTACTTACGCCTTAATGTATCTAATAGTATTTTTGTAGCGTTTTAATCAGTCAATTATTGTACATACCACATGAAAACAGACTTTAAACGAATTCTAATCCTTGCATTTTTTTCAATTTCTCTTTCTTTTTTCTCCAAAAGCAGATGCCCAGGTTACAACTGATACCGTTGTTTACTGGAAAACAATGGAAGAAGTGATCTCATTAAGAAGTAAGGATCCTAAACCTGTAATGGTATTTTTTAATATGCCAGGCAAGGATACCTGTACAATGATGCTTGAGAATATTTTTACAAAAAGAGAGATCTGTACTTATCTGAAGCCTCGTTTTTATCCGGTTATTGTTAATGTTACGGACAGCGCAATCCAATGGTTAAATGGGAAAACTTATTTTATAAAAAAGGGTGAGCAGATCAACAGTATTGTAACTGAAGTTCTGGGCAAAGAGCCTGTATATCCTTCCTTTTTATTCTTCAGCAAGGAGAATTCCGGAATTGTGATGAAAGGATATAAAAGCCGGTATGAAATGAGGTCAATCCTGGTGTATTTTGCGGAAGAAATTAACAAGACCACCCCATTTCATCTGTGGTTTCAATCCTACCAGGTCGCTTATCCTATGATCAATATGGCTAAGATGTTGGAAAACCCAATCAAATGGCATACCCTCAGCGAGGCTCTGGAACTTCAGAAAAAAGAGCCTAAACTTTTATTCATCAATTGGTATGCCCGTTTAAATGTTGGTTCACAGGTGATGCTTTTCAATGCTTTTGAAAATCCAACAGTTGCTGAATACCTGAACAAGAATTTCTATTGTGTACGTCTTGATGCACAAACAAAAGATACCCTGGTGTGGGATAAACCCTATTTTAACCTGATGAAACCTGAGAAATTTCATGAACTTGCAACATTACAACTCGGTGATTCTTACAAGTTCCCATCGCTCCTCTTTTTTAGCCCGGATAAGAAAGAAATCTACAAACAACAGTCCTACCTGGGACCATTGAACTTCTATGCTTTAATCAATTTTGTAGGTTCAGGCGCCTATAAAACGAAAAAACTGGCCGAATACATCAAAACCTTTAAGGCCGATATCTAAAGAATTACAAAAGCCTCAGCGCTTCATTCAAATTTTCTTTCTTCGGGAAATGGTTCATTTATCGGTATCAAACCTTTGATATTCTATAGCTGACCGGATAGTAAATCTTCAATGAACCTGATGGCATTTTGCTTTCGCATCTCACCCAGGTCGCTTACAATTTTGTAGTTTGCATGGATCTCTTTCAGCACAGTTTCATACCTTTTGAATAATTCATCCCGCATCTCCGGATGTTCCCTCAGGGGATCATATTCCCATGGCAGATCAGTATTGCATAGTAAATAGAGATCGTACCTGTGATTGTACACCTGTTCTAAAATCCAGGGATGAACGGATTGAAATTTCACCTCACTCCAGATTCGGGTTACAATAAAATCCGTATCGCAAAACAAGATTCCCGATGCATCCAACAATCCTTTTTCCTCTTTTCGGAGTTGTCCTTCAGCAATCTTGAGAATATCATCAAAGCCATATTTTCCCTTTGATTGCTCCAGGTATTCACGGGCATATTCCGGCACCCAAACTGTCCCATAATGTTCAGCTAACTGCTCAGCCAGCCATGACTTGCCTGTTGATTCAGGCTCTGTTATCGCGATCCGTAACATCAGGCCATTGATTTTTTGAAACGTTTTCTCCATTCAATATATCCCATAATGGCCAGAACCAGGAAAACTATATATTGGAATCCTGTGAATGCCAGGCCTTTGTATGCGAACAGCGGAATCACCAAAGCATCCCCGATTATCCAGAAAATCCAGTTCTCTACTTTTTTGATAGCCATCAACCACATTGCTATAATAAACAAGGCTGTGGTAAATGAATCAAAATCCGGAACAGTACTATCTGTAAAACGTACTAGGACGAATCTTACAATTATATAGAAGACCAAAACTGCTACTATGGCATATATCCATTGAATTCTGTTAAGGACCGAGATCGGGAGTTGATGACTTTCGCTATCCTTATGTGTCCATCGATACCATCCATATACACTCATGAGAAAATAAAATGCATTGATACCCATATCAGCATACAAACCGGCATGAAAACACAGGTATACATAAATCAATACATTGATAATTCCGGTGGGATAAACCCAGATATTTTCCTTACGGGCATACCAAACACTTAACAAACCAAAAATCACTGCGATGAATTCAGTGAGGGAAGTGTTCAACAGATTTTGATAAACCTCGGAAAAGAGGGTAGCTAACTCCATGATATAGGGCAAGAATTGGCAAAGGTAGAAAAGTTCATTGATCCCCAGGACTAAGTATCAATAGCCAATTCATACGGTTCAAATAAAAGACATTTGCCTGAAGCGGTATTTTAGTAATTTTGACCTAAATCTCTGTTTCATGCTGAAGCCTTATGCATTCATAGCACTAACACTATTCTTGATTGCCGGATTAAGCAGTTGCCTGACCTGTGAAAAGAAAGAGTACACATTTCAAATGACCGGTGAAAACTCGGGACGATTAACCATTCGGTATATCAATATTTTCTCCAACTCTCTTGATTCTGCAGGTGAGCTAAAAGTGGATTATGATGAGCTGATGGATATGTGGTTGAATGGAGAAAAAATAGAAAGGGATTTTCCTAAAGCCACAAAATTCAAAAAACGGTTATTTGAACAGGATGGGCAACTTTGTGGAGAAGTTGTCATGGAATTCACTGATTTATCGGCAGTAAGACTATATCAGCATCATAAACAAGGGCCATTTATGTTTAGTATGGGTGCTGTTAACGATGATGGGGAAAACTTCCAGCAATGCAACGGGGAATTCGGGGGTGAACATATGCCTGTGATTTTCTGGCCGGCAGATACCAAAACCATGCGCTTTACAACCATTATTGCACGACCTGATTCGAGCACAGTAAGCATGCTTGACGCATGGAAACAAAGCTCCAGGGGTAAGTAATCCTGCAATCCATTTATACCGAATCGTGTAGATTTGCGATCCGCCAACCGGCGGAGCAATTCCTTCTCCCGGTATAACTCATTCTAAGCAGTTTCCGTCAGCCGACGGATCGCAAACCTGCCAGGCATGAGTATACCTAATTTCTGAACCAGTCAATGGCTTTATTAAATTCATTGGATTCGGAGTATTCCTTCGCCTGGTGCATAAAGGCCTGTAACCTGGTTTCAATGCTGCTATCTTCCTGTCCGTCGTAAGCATAATTTAACCATGGGATATTATGATGATCTTTCCTGAAATCATTGGAAACAGCACATATAATAGTCCCCGGCATACAGGTGAATGGAAGTATATTCGCGACTCCGGAAATTTTCATTTCAACCAATCCTGCTGCTGATCCCAGGGCAATGGGCGGATCACCGTCATAATCCTTATGAATGTAAGGACTGCAAAGTTCAAGGATACGATCTATTTCCAGGTCTTCCCGAAGGTTGAGATAACCTTTCACCTTATTAGTGAGTTGCTTTGCCGTGAAATGCTGGTAAACCTGCTGAAATTTTGATTTGAACAACCCTTTAATGTTTCCTTTCCACATGCTGTCGCGCCAATACCTGTAAGATGAATAATGAAGCCATTCACCAAATGGTGAGATAATGGTTTCGGCACCTAAGGCTTCGAGTCTCTCAATGAGGTGTCCGCTGCAAAATGGATTATCACGCATGAAAATTTCTCCGACTACAGCTATCACAGGTTTTCGGACAGTATAATCAGCTTTTATAGCGCTGAATTTTCTGCCTGCATTCTCCAAAATTACACCCAAATCTTTAGCCCCATTTTCTACCGAATGAATGAGATCATTCAGGCATGCCTGGTAAACGAGATTTGTATCCCCTTTTATGATCTCATAGGGCCTTCTTTCCTGGAGAAGCCTTCTGAGTATATCCAATCCCACGATTCCACTCCAGGCATTCATCCGAAAAGTTCTTGATTTATCACCTGCAAGGTCAGCATAGGCGTCTTCATTGCTGGGGGTCATAATGTGGGCATCATTATACCCCAGTTTATCGAAAATGATACGGTGCAGTTTATTATAATCCCCAAATCGGCAAGGCCCATTATGGTCAGGCATGAAGAAGCTAACCTTTTTGGGATCAACATTGGGTTCCATGAGCTTTTTCAGGAAACTGCCTGTTGTACAGATGGCAGGAAAACACTCCTGTCCATTGGTATATTTTCTTGCAATTTCCAGATCCTCAGCATCCTGCATGGGAAGAACTTCGGCATCAATTCCACAACTTCGGGCTGCTGCAGCTATCACATGAACAGTATCACCGGCATAAGGCAAGTAAAGTTTTCGTCCGTCAAGACTCCTTGAATGTAGAATCTGTGAAGTAACAGCCTGACTGCTTGCTGCTTTTACTTTCTGATAACCGGCAAGACTATCCAGGAAGGCTTCACAGCGGGTTATTAACCCTGCATCTGCGCTATGCTCATCCACTTCAAGATGGAGATATGGCTTACCTTTCATTTCATTTCGCACAAAATGAGTGAGAAAAGAATCCGGACCACACCTGAAGTTGCCCAAATAAACAGCAAACAGTTGATCATTTTTCCGGATGATCCTGCTTGCAGACATGATCTTCTGACCATTGGGCCAATACATCATCCGATAATCACTAAAAATATTCTCATCCAATAATGGCAAAAAATCTACAGGTACAGGAAGCGTGTTAAGATTGATCAGTTTCTCCACAAGCCTCAGGTTGAGCAGAGGATCAGTAGTATTGTAAGGACGTCCGAGCAACACCAGGACTTTCTTATCTTCAGGCAGGTTGGCAAGTACTTCCTTCCCGCGCCTGATAACCCATTCGTCAAAGTTGATTTGCTTAGCATCAGCAGTTTCTATACTTCTGAGCGTTTTTGATAAAGGGATGCCAAATTTCTCTTTCATAAATCCAGGCAATTCTTTCTTCAAGGCGCGTTCAAAATAGCGAAAATGAAGGGTCGGAGTCAGGAATTTATCCCTGGAATCAGAATCTGTAAAAGCACTTCTGACCATGAAGGGATAGGATTGTATCCAGGGACAATTGCAGTTATTCGTAGGGTTTTCCTTTGAACCTTTTGCATTCACTATGAAAGGAAGAAAAATAAAATCTACCTTTTTCTCCAGGAGGTTATTTACATGTCCATGCACGAGTTCTACCGGGAGGCATGTTTCCGAAACCATCAGGTCAATGGAGCGTGTGACGATTTGCTGGTCAGAGGGATCAGAAATCACCACTCTGAATCCAAGCTCCTCAAAGAAACTTCTCCAGAAAGGGAACTGTTGATAAAACACCATCAATGCCCGCGGAATTCCGACCGATATTTTTCCATTTTCCGGTTCCTCCCTGAAATCATTCATAAGCATTGATAGCCGTTCCTCGAAAAGATTTGGAATATCCCGGCCTTTTCCCTTTCGTTCTTCAATTTCATATTTTTCACAGCGTCCTCCATAGAAAAGTATCCTGCTCTCCCCTTCTACCTTTACCTTTTGAATCTCACAATGGTTGGTGCATGCATTGCATGAAAAACTTGAAATAGAAAAAGGCATCTCACTGATATGAAACCCTTTGAACTTTGTCTTCTGACCAGGCACCATTGAATTCCGTGCAAGGATTGCGGCTCCGATTGCCCCGGTGACATCAAAATGAGGCGGTATAATAATTGGTTTCCCGGTCACCTTTTCGAATGCCGCAACCACAGCTTTATTATTGGTAACACCACCCTGGAAGAAAATCTTTTTTCCAATGGGCTTATCACCTACCACCTTCTGAATATAATTCTGAACAATGGAATAAGCCAGTCCACCAACCAGGTCAGAAAGTCCTGCTCCTTTTTGCTGGTGGGAATTCAGATCCGACTCCATGAAAACCGTGCATCGATCTCCTAATCTGACCGGTTTTTCAGACTCCAATGCCATTCCGGCAAACTGGTCAATAATACTGATGTCCAGTTTTTCAGATTGCTCTTCCAGGAAAGAGCCGGTACCGGCTGCACATACTTTATTCATCTCAAAATCAACGACAACACCATGCTCAATACTGATATATTTCGAATCCTGCCCTCCAATTTCAAAAATGGTATCTACTTCAGGATCATAGGCAATGGCTGCAGTAGCCTGGGCAGTGATTTCATTCTGAATAGTGTCGGCACCAATAAAGTCACCTGTAAGATAGCGTCCTGACCCTGTGGTTCCTACCCCTATAATATCAACTTTGTCCCCAATTTCCAGGTAAATTTCCTTCAACCCTCTTTGAATGGCATTCAGGGGTTTTGAAGCCGTTGGGAGATACCTCCTTGCAAGTACATTATTTTCTGCATCAATCAACACTACATTTGTGCTAAGTGAACCTACATCCACTCCCAGGTAAACTTCTGTTTTTTTAACCCCCGGCGGGATTTGCTTAACATCCTTATTATACAAGGCTTTTGACATTTTCAAAGGAGTCAGCCTGGCAGAATTGCTCCTGTCAGAATCCAGGTAATCCTTCATTTCTTTTATCCCTCTGAAAGCCTCAATACTGCCGTTCAAATGCCTGATACTATGAAAAATAGCGCCTAAAGCACCCATGGACGCATGGTAGGTTGGAATGATCAGTTCTTCTTCATTGAGTTCAAAGATCTCTCTGAAAGCACGGACCATCCCCGCATTGGCTGCTACTCCACCTTGGAAAACGAAAGGTTTTTCAAATTTCTTTCCCCTGCCGAGTGTGCTCTTGAAATTCCTTGCAACCGCAAAACACAGCCCTGCCACAATATCATGAAGCGGAGTGGCAATTTGCTGAAGGTGAATCATATCACTCTTGGCAAAAACGCTGCAACGACCAGCAATCCGGGGTGGATTAACCGATTGTAATGCCAGTTTCCCGAATTCAATTTCTATGGGCACTTCAATACGGTTTGCCTGTTGATCCAGAAAAGAACCAGTGCCTGCTGCACAAAGGCTATTCATGGCAAAATCTGACAACCTGGAATAAGAAGCAGATGTACCATTCTCCATGAAAATCAACTTTGAGTCCTCACCCCCCATTTCAATAATGGTGCGGATTTGAGGGTACAAAACTCCAACAGAAGTGGATTGAGCGATGATTTCATTAACAAAACTGCCACCCATTAACTCTGCTGCCTGCTTGCCTCCTGATCCAGTGAAAGCTACTGAACGTATGGAATCAAATCCAAAAGAAAGTATTATATCCTCAAAAACCCTTACCAGCACATCGAAGGGCTTACCATAACAGTAATCATACCTATCCTCAATTACTGAATCAGAATCGTCAATTACCACAGTATTGACTGAAATAGAGCCAATATCAATACCAACATGGACATTCTGATTAGCTTTCCGCTCCTTTTGACCTTTTTGAAGTATCATATTCATTGAGATTACATGAAAATATAGAGATTGTCAAAAAATACTTTTTACCTAAGAATTCAGGAGTCAGAAGCCTCGCTTGCGAAGAATAATGAAATTCAGGAAGTGAATCCCCTGAGAATACAAGCAGACAAAAAATGGAACGAGATACTTAAACTATCAATAAAGATAAGTATGATGTAAAGAAAATCAATAATAATGTGTAGAAATGAGATCATTTTTTTAGACTCATCATTCCTATTCACGGCATTTTAGCCTTTTATAATAGTATCAAATACTGAAAATGATTGAGTTATATCCTCATTTTGATCAAGCGGGTTTCACCCGCTTAAGGATGGCTAACGATTAGAGAAGCTTGAAAACTTCATTGAACCTGATGCCTGCTAAAAAAACTCCAGATTTCTTCATAAGCATTGATATCCCTGTTTGCACCAGGTTCTATTCCCGGGATCGAATGTCCCCCGCCATTGATCTTGTATAACCGGACTTCTGATTGACCTGAAAACCCGGGATAAACATAAAGTGTTACAGTGGATTCATCCTGGCTGTTAATGTCAGGTAGTTGCGTAATCTCAGGAATCGGACCACACTGATTATTGGCTACCCAGAAATCAATGATATCCTGTGTAGAAGGAGAACCATTATAAGGTACAACAGGGTCATCTGTGCCATGCATATAACAAAGAGGGATGGATCTTCCGGGAGTATAATCTGAGAATACATTATTGCTGATCAAACCTGCAATAGGCGCAATTGCTGCCCACTTCGTCATTGAATGCACTGCCGCGAAGAAGGTCATAAATCCTCCATTTGACATTCCTGTTAGATAAAGCCTGCTGCTGTCCACCGAATATTCATGCTTCATTATTTCAACCAAATAACCAAGATAAGCTGCATCATCCCAAGGGAAAATAAAATGGGCATTCCATTGAAAAAGCGTTTCCCCATTGTAAGAACCTTGCAGAGCCTGGGGCATCAGGTGGATAAATCCTTCCCTCGATGCCATGGTATTGAAATGATTTCCCTGCATCAGGTTCCAGGCTTTCCCATTTGCACCGTGCAGATCCACTATTAATGGAAACCCCTGAACTGAAGGCTCTTTAGGTTTAAACCAAACTGCTTCCCTTTTTAGGCCCTGAAACTCCAGGAGCTTGTACACTAATTCGCAATCCTCATTTTCGGTGGTATAGAAAGAAAACTTGCAGTTACTTGATTTTCCTGAAAAATCGGATGCGATCAATTCTGCATGATACACCTGTGATGGGGTTAGTCCTGCTACCATGCAGGAGGTTTCGCCGACAAGAGAATCACGTAAAACATTATTAATGAAAACCTTATAAATCACAGATTCATGTTCCGGATCTTTGGATTGTGACCACTCGATTTCAATCTCATTGGCTGTAGCCGTAAGACTTGTAATCTCAAACTTGTCGGGAGGCATATTCACCTGGGTAATGAAATGAAAATCGCCAGTCCCAACCAGTGTATTATTAAAAAAAGCTTCTATATGGCCGGAATATTCTGAATTTTCGATTAACCCATTGATAGTGAGGGTATTTACACCTAATTGTTCTACAACCAGACTGTCGTCCAGATATACTTTATAGGTAATATTCGAGCTTTCATAACCTTCGATATCGTCAAGTATAAAAGTTGCTTTATTATAATGATCTATCAATAAAAATTGTATAAGTGCCTTTCCTTGTGTATCGTCCTTTTTACATGAAATAAGAATCAGTAATAATGCAAATGAAAATAAACCGAAGTAATGAAGGCTTATAGTATTACGCATTAGAGTAAGGATTTTTTTATCGGAGAACATGACTTGATTAAAGGTCAATAAGTAAGGCCTTATCAGGAGAATCTAAAACAGTTTCACTCTATTATTATTTAAAAGTGAATATCAGCAGACCATAAAAGCGATTGGTCCTGGTGCCAATATTACTCGAATTTGAAAAACCATTTCCACCTTCATACCTAAGTCCAACACTGAAGAATGAGTACTTCAATGACATTCCAAAAAGCAAACCTTGCTCGAAACGCCGGATCTCATTAATGGCAGGAATTGATTCTGTTCGTTCAGTAGTATAAATCTTGGTTTCTTTTGTCTGTAAGTTTGTAAGATTATAAGCTCTACCATACGAATATCCAAGATCCCATGTTGCCTTATACTTCCCAAAAAACTCGGAATAGTTGAGTATGCTGTTGATTTTGAGGTAAGAAGCAGAAATATTCGTCTCAGTAATTGTATATACCTGAGCACTTTCATATTCATTATGTATGCCATTAAATTTATAGGATGAATTGCCTAATTCGATTCCTGCCGACCATTTGTTAAAATTCCTGGGAAAAATAAAATCAAACCTAAATCCAACATATAAATTATAGGACGGTGAAAATTCTGTCTGTCTCAAAACTTTATACATATCACTTTTGAAATTCATCGTAGTCATTGACATTCCGGCAAGAATTGAATACTTGGTGCTTACCTTTTCCTGCGTGCTTTTATATTTTATTCCCGAAGGAACACATTTATAATAGGAATCAAAAAGTGTAAACAGATCTTTCTGGGTATAGGCCGTTTTTGAAATCATTGGCACTATCGAATTACAATCCTTCATATAATTCAATAATTGTCCTTTATACCTGGCGTTTTCAATAATCTGGCTCCCCTCCCCGGGACGCATTTCCTGGCCGGTATTCTTCAGATATCTTTTATAAATCAAAAGGTCATAGCCCGTATCAATTGGAATATAAAACTGTTCTTTTTTGTTTTTATCCAAAAGAAAAAAAAGGCTTTTTTCTCCTATAAATAAGGCTTTCAGAAAGGTAGTATCTTGCTTTAGGTCCAGATCCCCTCCAACTTTAAGATTCATGGTCGAGTTTGAACCCGTTTCACGAAAATGATAGCTGATCGATACAATTCATTTTGGACAAAAAACGCCTTTATATCCAACGGTTTAAAAATTTCAACCTGAGTTAAAAGATCGGCTTTAAAATTGATTTTCTCAGGATTTTGTCCCCATTGCTTATATTCGATGTAGCCCTTAATAGTATCTCCATCATTCTGAATTACATAAGCCGGTAAAAACTTATTTTGAGCAAAAACGATGACAGAAGAAAGTGTTAAGCAAATCAGTATAAATGAAAATTTGTTCATAATTGAAGTTTAAAAATTGATAATACAAATGCTTAACCCGTAATCTTTACTGCTAATTCTTTGATATTCAATCCATCAAAATTACCAGAACTCATCATCAACAGGTTCATTTTTTCCCAGTTGGATGTTAACAGGTTTTCCTTCAAAACGGCTGGAGAGGTGAAAACCTGGAGTTTTTCTTTCTTAAATGCTTTTTTTATCTCGGCTGCTTGAAGCATTGGCAGCTTTTTCAATTCAAGGGCATGTGGAGAAAAATAGACAATTGCCTCATCAGCAGCTTCCATAGATCCTGCATACTGCGAAAGGAAGTTTTTACTTAAGCTGCTATAAGTATGCAATTCGAAACAAGCTACTAACCAACGATCCGGAAACTGCTCCTTGGCAGCCTGGATGGTTGCTTTCAATTTCGAGGGTGCATGGGCAAAATCCCTGAAAACAGTGCAATGTTCGTTGCCAGCCACTACTTCCAATCGATTGGAAGCACCATGATAACTGGAGATGGCTTCATAGAATTGTTTGTCACTAATTTCCAACAGATTACAAACATGCCTGGCCCCCTCCATATTCATCAGGTTATGTCTTCCGAAAACCTTTAAAGGAACTTTCCCTTCAGCAGTATCAAGGATGGTTACTCCATCGTGTATCTGGTAGGATGGCACTGTATAAGGTTGCTTCAGGGCTTTTCCACCAAGGCTGGAGATAAGTTTGGTTACTTCAGGGTCATCCTGGGTATAGATAATACATCCATTGTCAGGCACCATTTCTGCAAAAATCCTGAATTGTTCCACATACTTTTCAAAAGTGGGGAAAACATTCATATGGTCCCATGCAATTCCACTGATGAGGGCAATATCAGGCTTATAAAGATGAAATTTTGGCCTGGGATCCAAAGCACTTGTCAGGTATTCATCGCCTTCAAATACCATGAATGGTGCTTTTTCGGACAATTTTACCATCACTTCGAAGCCTTCAAGCTTTGCACCAACCATGAAATCACAGTCCATACCCACATGCTTCATCACGTGAAGGATCATTGCCGTAATAGTGGTTTTCCCATGGCTTCCCCAATCACTATCCGTAATTTATCCTTACTTTGTTCATATAGAAATTCGGGATAGGAGTAAATTTTCAGTCCCATCCTTTTAGCCCTGACCAATTCATGGTTATCGGAACGGGCATGCATACCCAGGATAACAGCATCGAGGTCATGGGTAATTTTTTCGGGAAACCAGCCCAATTTCTCTGGCAATAAGCCTTGGGCAGCCAGTCGTGTCCTGGCAGGATCAAAAATCTCATCGTCTGATCCTGTGATCTTATAACCTTTAAAATGCAGGGCTAATGCAAGATTATGCATGGCTGAACCGCCAATAGCAATAAAATGAATTTTCATCAAAGGGATATTTCATGCAAATATAGGTAAGCCCAAAGGATAATTATTCAATTTGCCTGTTTCATCTTTTGTTTTTGGATAATAGTTTCCTGCTTCATCCTTGAATCGGAAATCAGAAAATGAGTATTATTACAACCTGATTGACAATACTAAGAATTTGTAACTCAATAGCCATGTCTCAAACCCAGTATAAAGCATTTCGGGTAACAGAAACCCCAAATGGCCTGTTCAGCAGGCAAATTGAACAGTTAAATACCAGTGAACTCCCTGAACGTGGAGTCTTAATCAGGGTCAGGTATTCATCACTAAACTATAAAGATGCCTTATCTTCACATGGAAACAAGGGCGTTACAAGGCGTTATCCTCATACCCCGGGAATCGACGCTGCAGGCATTGTGATAAAAAGCAATTCCGGACTTTTCAGGGAAGGTGATGAGGTGATTGTTACAGGTTACGACCTGGGAATGAATACCTCCGGAGGTTTTGGAGAATATATCAATGTGCCGGCAGAATGGATTGTTCCAAAACCTGCAGGATTGTCACTTAAAGAAAGTATGATCTTTGGAACTGCAGGATTCACAGCTGCACTTTCGATTCATCACCTCCTGAGATCAGGACAGGAACCGCAGGCCGGACCAATATTGGTGACAGGTGCTACCGGCGGGGTTGGGAGTCTTGCTGTAGCTATGTTAACATTACTGGGATTTGATGTAATAGCAGCCACCGGCAAACCTGAACAGGAAAACCTACTTCGAAAACTTGGGGCAAAGACTGTTATCGACAGGAAAGAAACCGATGACCTGTCGGGAAAAGCACTACTTCGCCCAAGATGGTCAGGGGCAATCGATACCGTAGGAGGGAATATACTGGCAACTCTTTTAAAGTCGTGTGCTGAGCATGGAAATATTGCCTGTTGCGGAAATGTATCATCCCCTGAACTTCATACCACCGTGTTCCCCTTTATCCTGAATGGAGTAAACCTGTTAGGAGTGAACTCAGCCACTACACCAATGGCAAACCGAAAGATTTTATGGGAAAAACTGTCAAATGTCTGGAAACCTACACTACCAGCGGAATTGATTCATGAAACCAATCTCATGGACCTTGATCTGTACATAACAAAAATTCTGCAAGGCAAAATTGCTGGCAGGGTTGTCCTGAAGCATGATAATGAATAAATCTTCAGGTATCAGTGAGGAATATGATTAGGATCACCCGGCTTTTTGCAGCAACCAGGTAATGCTTCATAAGCCTCAACATCAGCTCTCACTTCATCAGCATCATAACCAACAGCTGCAATGGCTTTACGAATTGTTTCAGGTGATGTTTTGGAGGTCTTAAAGCTTACAGTAACAATTTTAGTCTCAAGGTCCAGGTTTGAACTGATAATTCCCTTTTCAAATGCCAGAGCTTTTTCAATTCGTTCTTTACATTGTTCACATTGTGCTGAGGTCTGGATGGCAATACTGGCTTTTTTGGTATCCTGAGCCTGAATTTGACAGGCTATTAAGATTGTCATTAATATAACGCTGACGAGTCTTGCTTTCATAGGGATTTTATTAAATTCACATGATCATTAATTACGCCTGATTAATCTTTTGGTAAACAATTAACTAGTTTCAGATACAAAGTAAGCATCAATTTGGATGCAGATTTCACTTTTAACAATTCCTTGACAAAAGAAAATAAATATCTTTCTCAATTCTAATGTGTCAATAATATAAACGTGACATGAATCATCTGAAATTCTTCCTGGAATTATAATGACAGCATGGCTTTAAACATAGATATATGTAACCTATATTAATTAGACACTTTCTAAATTACGAAAATATTCAATAACTTACATAATTTGATATTTCTAATTCAATACTTTTGGCACGCATTAAAAAAAATTAACAATAATTCGTAAACTATGGAAAGTCAATCACTTGTACTTTTCTTTATTGTTGCAGTAGTCCTTGTTGGGCTAGCCTTAGTGTTCTCCAGTTACGTCCCCCCCACTTCGTACAATCCGGTTAAATTTGAGCCCTATGAGTGTGGAATTGAGACCATTGGAGGTACCTGGCTGCAATATACCGTAGGGTATTATCTCTTTGCCATTTTGTTTCTCATTTTTGACGTGGAAACAGTATTTATCTTTCCATGGGCAACTGTAATGAAAACTGCCGGGTTAACGGGATTCATTGAAATCATCATCTTCTTTTTCATACTCGGACTAGGACTGTTGTATGGATGGAAAAAACATGCATTGAAATGGGAATAAGCTCTAAAAAGGAATTCGAAACCAATGATTTCCCCATCCTCGAGCAATATGGAGGGGGAAGTATCATACTTACACAACTCGATGCGTTGGTTAACTGGGCCAGGTCAAATTCTGTCTGGCCATTGACTTTTGGTACCCGCTGTTGTGCAATAGAAATGATGGCAACCGGTGCTTCAAGGCATGATTTTGCCCGTTTCGGTTATGAAGTCGCCCGTGCGACACCACGCCAGGCAGATATGATCATCATTTCCGGATCCATCAATTATAAAATGGCCCCGGTACTGAAGAGGCTCTACGACCAGATTGCAGATCCAAAATATGTAATTGCAATGGGCGCCTGCGCTGTTTCCGGTGGTCCTTTTTACTACAATTCATATTCAATTGTAAAAGGAGCCGACCATGTGATCCCTGTTGATATATATGTCCCGGGTTGTCCGCCAAGGCCCGAAGCATTGCTTTTTGCTTTCCTACAGCTTCAGAAGAAGATTAAGAGGGAGAAGAATTTCAAAGGGATGATCAAAAAATAATCATAACAGGTAAGTGTTGTGAAAACAGCTTCAGGCAGCATTATTTATTAAACCGGAAGCAGTTACACATCGATTACTTAAAATTCATGATATGTTAAACGAAGAATTAATCACCTATCTCAGCAAACAGTTTCCCGGGGCTGAGGTGAAGCAAGGCACCCAGTATGTTGAGGTGATTGCAGGTGCTGATGAACTTCATAAGGTAGCACAGAGCCTTAAAGAATCGCAGGAAACTGCTTTCGATTATCTCGTCTGCCTTTCAGGGGTTGATTACCCGGAATATATGAGCGTAGTTTATCACCTGGAATCAACCAAATTCAAGCATTTCATTGTCCTGAAAGTAAAAACATCCGGACGTGAAAACCCTGCGATTGATACTGTTTGTGATATCTGGCCGACCGCTGAATTCCATGAAAGGGAGGTTTTTGACCTGCTTGGAGTGAAATTCAATAATCATCCGGATTTGCGAAGGTTGTTTCTTGATGAAGGCTGGGGATACCCTCTCCGCAAAGATTATGTTGATGAAATCCATATCGTAGAAAGATAGTTATGATCGAACTGATAGAAAAAAAGGTCACTTCCGATACCATTGCGACTGATGAATACCTGGTTAATATGGGTCCACAACACCCGTCAACTCACGGTGTTCTGCGTTTGCTGGTCAAACTGGAAGGTGAAATAGTACATAATGTACAACCTCACATCGGCTATATCCATTCCGGTATCGAAAAAATGACAGAATCCCTGTCATATACTCAGATTCCTCATCTCACCGACCGTATGGACTATCTCTCAGCCCATATGAATAATGAAGCGGTATCACTTTGTGTTGAAAATGCTTTACAGGTTGAGATTCCTGATCGTGTTAAATATATCAGGACTATCATGGCCGAGTTGCAACGTATTGCTTCTCACCAGCTATGGTGGTGTGCCACCGGGATGGACCTTGGTGCACTAACAACCTTTTTCTATGGATTGCGCGACAGGGAAGATATTCTTGACATTTTTGAAGAAACCTGTGGTGCAAGGCTTACCGTTAATTATAGCCTTCCGGGTGGTTTGATGTTCGATATTCACCCAAATTTCCAGAGGAAAGTAAAAGAGTTTATCAAGAAATTCAAAAAGAAACTACCTGAATATGATCAGTTGCTCACCGGGAATGTGATTTTCCAGGAACGCAGCAAAGGTGTGGGAATCCTGAGTAAGGAAGATGCCATCGCTTTTGGTGTAACAGGACCTACCGGCAGGGCATCAGGATTCAGTTGCGATGTCAGGAAGCACCATCCATATAGTGCCTATCCTCTGGTTAAATTCAATGAAGCACTGGGAACCGAAGGAGATACTTTCAGGCGTTACCAGCTGAGGATCGCTGAAATGTGGGAATCGATGGCCATTATTGAACAACTGATTGATAACATCCCTGAAGGTGATTATTCAGCTAAAATGAAAGGGGTGATCAAACTTCCTGAAGGCGAATACTACCAGCGGGTTGAATCAGCCAGGGGTGAATTTGGAGTCTTTATCGTTAGTGATGGAAAGAAAAATCCTTACCGGGTTAAATTCCGCTCACCTGGATTTTCAAACCTGTTCACTATCAATCACATAGCTAAAGGTTGGAAAATCGCCGACCTGGTTGCCATCATGGCTACCTTCGACCTGGTAATCCCGGATATCGACCGATGAGTTTTGAATGAGAAGTCCTAATTGCAAGTAAAACGATAAACCCATTATAGAATGGAATTCGAAAAATACGATTTTACACCCATCACCCAATCCATTCATCAGGCTTTGCTGGAGAGCACTACTCCCCTGCTTACTTTAATCATTGAATGGACAATCATTGGGGTTCTTTATCTCCTGTTTGTAGCTGTCTTCGGACTTTTCCTCGTTTATGCCGAGCGTAAGGTTTGTGCAGCTTTTCAACAAAGGCTTGGCCCTATGAGGGTTGGTCCATGGGGTTTACTGCAAACCATTGCCGACTTCATTAAATTGTTAATGAAGGAATTAATACAACCCAAGAGTGTTGATTCCTTTTTATACAACCTGGCACCATTTGTAGTAATTATAGTGCCATTTCTCACCATTTCTGTAATTCCATTTGCCCCCGGCTTACAAGCCCTGGATTTCGATATCGGGATTTTCTTTGTTACTGCAGTTTCTTCAGTGGGAGTAATCGGTGTATTATTAGCAGGTTGGGCCAGTAATAACAAATACTCCCTGATCGGGGGTATGCGTTCGGGAGCCCAGATCGTCAGTTATGAGTTATCAGTAGGTCTTTCATTGATCACAATGGTAATTTTGGCCGGTACAATGCAGATTTCAGAAATTGTCCTCCTGCAAAGGGAAGGCTGGTTTCTTTTCAAAGGACATATTCCTGCTGTAATTGCCTTTCTGGTATTTATCGTGGCTGGTACTGCAGAAACCAATCGTGGTCCTTTTGACCTTGCCGAAGCAGAATCGGAGCTTACCGCAGGATTCCATACAGAATATTCAGGGATAAAATTTGCCTTCTTCTTCCTGGCAGAATACATCAACTTGTTCATCGTTTCAGCCATGGCAGTAATAGTATTCCTGGGTGGATGGATGCCTTTCCATATTGGCGGCTGGGATGGATTCAATGCCATCATGGACTTCATTCCCGGATTGGTTTGGTTCTTCATGAAAGTATTGGGTATTATCTTCCTCATTATGTGGTTCAAATGGACTTTCCCAAGGCTCAGGGTCGACCAGATCCTTACCCTGGAGTGGAAATACCTGCTTCCAATCAACCTGTTCAACATACTCTTAATGGCTTTCCTGGTCCTGATGGGTTGGCATTGGTAAGATAATCTACAAAGTAAATAGACTGAAAAGAGATGAAATCATTCCTCAACTATATATCAGAAATATTCAAGGGAGTATGGACCTTACTCATTGGGATGAAGGTCACGGCAAAATACTTCTTCACTCCCTGGAAACATGTTACCCAGCAATATCCTGAAAACAGGGAGAAGCTGTTTATTGCCGAACGTTTTCGGGGTGAGGTAGTGATGCCCCACAATGAAAACAATGAGCATGCATGCACAGGCTGTGGGATTTGTGAATTGAATTGCCCGAATGGCTCTATTGAAATCATCACTAAATCGATCCTTACTGAAGAAGGCAAGAAGAAAAGAATCATCGACCAGCATATTTATCACCTGGGGATGTGCACATTCTGCAATTTATGCGTAAAAACCTGTCCTTCAGATGCAATTGTGATGGCTCAGACCTTCGAACACGCCTATTGGGATCGCACTCAACTCACCAAAGTATTGAATAAACCCGGTTCAAAGATTATGGCCGGAGTGAAGGAATAAAACAATTAGGAAACTTATAAGAAAAGAACCATGAATAGCGAGATCATGTTTTATATATTGGCCGGAATGATCCTCATCTTCTCCGTGATGACGGTTACCAGCCGCAGGATCCTCCGGGCTGCTGTCTACCTGTTATTTGTGCTCATCAGTACCGCAGGATTGTATTTCATGCTCAGTTACAGCTTCCTTGCCGCAGTGCAGCTAACGGTTTATGCCGGTGGTATCGTAGTACTTATTATATTCTCCATCCTGCTAACCAGCCATATCAGTGAAAGAGCTGTTGTTGCTGACATAAAACAGACCTTGTTATCTGCCCTTGCAGCTGTTGCAGGAGCAGTGCTTACCCTAATGACCATTCTCAGGTTTACTTTTGTTCCCACTACCCAACCTGCTACCGGAACTTCAGTAAAAGATATTGGTACAGCCCTGATCTCTTATGGAGAAAACGGTTATGCCCTTCCATTTGAAGTGATCTCTATACTCCTTCTGGCTGCAATGATCGGAGCCATTATTGTTGCCCGTAAAGAGAAATTAAAAGGAGAAAACTAGGAATCAGTAATTCCTGGAACAGAAACATAGTTTATCACAAAGCGTACCCAAAATATACCACCTAATGACCGGAACCATACCCCTTCAATTTTTCCTGGTAATCAGTACATTGATGTTTTTCATCGGGATTTTCGGGTTTCTCACCAGGCGAAACCTGATTACCATGTTAATGTCGATAGAGCTAATCCTGAATTCAGTGAATATCAATTTCGTTGCATTCAATAAATACCTCTATCCTGACCAGCTTGCAGGACATTTCTTCAGTCTTATTGTGATTGCCGTTGCTGCAGCAGAAGCTGCCGTTGCTATCGCCATCATTATCAATATCTACAGGAATTTCAGATCGATTGATGTGGATAATGTAGACCAGATGAAGAATTAATCACAATTGAATCAGCATCAGCTTATTAAGATTGATTACCTGGATAAAAACATTAGAAATAAGAACTGAATACAATTAAGCTTATGAGTAACTATTCCTATACGATACTAATCCCGCTGGTTCCCCTTGCAGTATTCTTATTTACGGGGCTTGCAGGGCATAAGATGAAACCGATGGTTTCAGGTTTGATCGGTACTGCGGGGCTTGCCTTTGGTGCTATTCTTTCCTATGTTACTGCCATTAGTTATTTCTGGACCGGGCATGCTGAAGGAACCGCCTATACTTCAATCAAGGCATTCGAGATCTCCTGGCTGAATCTGACGGATGCATTAACCATCAAACTGGGAGCTCTGATTGATCCTATTTCAGTTATGATGCTTGTGGTTGTCACTACAGTTTCTTTGATGGTGCATATCTACAGCCTTGGATATATGAAGGGAGAACGGGGATTTCACAGGTTCTTTGCATTCTTGTCTCTTTTCAGCTTTTCGATGCTGGGCCTTGTGCTGGCAACCAATATTTTCCAGATGTACATCTTCTGGGAGCTTGTTGGGGTTTCATCCTTCCTGCTCATTGGTTTTTATTATGAGAAACCCAGTGCTGTTGCTGCCTCCAAGAAGGCTTTCATCGTCACCCGGTTTGCTGACCTGGGATTCCTGATCGGTATCCTGATGCTTTCATTCAATACCAATACTTTTGATTTCCAGACCCTGGTGAATCCAACCGGTCCTGCCATCTCACAAGGTGGTGGTGCTGCTTTCATGGGATTATCTGTATTAAGCTGGTCGTTGATATTCATCTTTATGGGAGGTGCCGGGAAGTCGGCTATGTTTCCGCTGCACATCTGGTTGCCGGATGCAATGGAAGGCCCCACTCCTGTTTCAGCATTAATCCATGCCGCTACAATGGTTGTTGCAGGGGTTTACCTGGTAGCAAGGCTTTTCCCTGTATATGCACTTGGAGCGCCGGATGCACTAACGGTTGTAGCCTGGGTGGGTGGAATATCTTCACTGTTTGCGGCAATTATAGCTTGTACCCAGACTGATATAAAGCGTGTACTGGCGTATTCAACCATGTCGCAGATCGGCTATATGATGCTTGCCCTCGGGGTTTCCGGTTTCGGCGGGCATGATGGACTAGGCTTTATGGCTTCAAATTTTCACCTGTTTACCCATGCCATGTTCAAAGCCCTCCTCTTCCTGGGTGCCGGGGCAGTGATCCATGCTGTGCATTCAAATGATATGAGCGGAATGGGTAACTTGCGTAAATACCTGCCTATAACACATATCACCTTCCTGATAGCTTGTATAACCATTGCAGGGATACCGCCATTCTCAGGATTTTTCAGCAAAGATGAAATACTGGTTGCTGCCTACCATCATAACAAAATATTGTTCTTCATTGAATATGCAGTTGCCGGGCTCACCGCATTCTATATGTTCAGGCTTTATTACAGCATTTTCTGGGGCAAGGAAACACATTATCATCACACCCCTCATGAAGCGCCCTATGTAATGACAATCCCTTTGATGATACTTGCTTTTGGTGCTGTAACCACCGGATTTCTTCCTTTCCATGACCTGGTAACTTCCGATGGTTTGCCTCTTGATCTGCATACCGAATGGGGAATTGCAATTCCTTCCATTTTGATCGCTGTTTTAGGAATTGCAATTGCAACAATAATGTACAGAAAAGTAAACGGGATGCCGGAAAAAATGGCTGGAATCTTCGGTTATTTTTACAAATGGGCCTACAGGAAGTTCTACATCGATGAAGTCTATCTGTTCGTTACAAAAAAGATCATCTTCAATTATATTTCCCGTCCGATAGCATGGTTCGACAGGCATGTAGTGGATGGAACCATGAATGGAATTGCCGGTATTACCCAGTTTGCCTCTGTCAGCATCAAGGGACTCCAATCAGGAAGGGTGCAACAATATGCCTTTGTATTTATCTCTGGTGCCATAGCCCTTGTTATCATCTTCGTGTATCTCTGGTAATAAAAAACAAAATCAATGAATATATTAAGCCTTTTTGTACTGATCCCCATCCTCACTATTATTGCTATCGTATTCACTAAGAATATGAAGCAAACACGCCTGGTAAGCGCGATAGGTATGGGAATACAGCTCATCCTCTCAGGTATACTCATCTACATGTACCTTGCCGAAAGAAATGCCGGCAATACGGCTGACATGCTTTTCATGTATGATGCCCTTTGGTTTCCCACCCTGAATATTCATTATACCATCGGGGTCGACGGGATTTCTGTCGCAATGATAGCATTGACTTCTATTGTGGTATTTGCCGGGGTATTTGCATCCTGGATGGTAGAATACCTTTCAAGGGAGTTCTTCATCTCATTGATCCTACTGGCATCAGGGGTATTTGGTTTCTTTATTTCCCTGGACCTATTTACTATGTTCCTGTTTTATGAGGTGGCTGTAATCCCGATGTACCTGCTTATTGGTATCTGGGGGTCAGGTCCAAAGGAGTACTCAGCTATGAAGCTGACCATTATGCTGATGGCAGGTTCTGCACTTATCATGGTAGGCCTCCTGGGGATATATTTCAACTCAGCACCTGATGGTGGTCCACTCACCTGGAACCTGCTTGATATTTCGGCCATTACCATTCCTATTGAAATGCAGCGCTTCCTCTTTCCTTTTACTTTCATAGGATTCGGAATACTTGGAGCACTTTTTCCTTTTCATACCTGGTCACCTGATGGTCATGCCTCTGCCCCTACCGCTGTTTCTATGCTCCATGCAGGCGTATTAATGAAACTGGGAGGTTACGGTGCTTTCAGGGTTGCTATGTTCCTGATGCCAGAAGCAGCCAGGGAACAAGCCTGGATATTTATCATTTTAACCTCCATCAGTGTAGTTTATGGTGCTTTTGGTGCCATATGGCAAAAAGACCTGAAATATATCAATGCCTATTCCTCAGTGAGCCATTGCGGACTCGTTCTGTTTGCTGTGTTAATGATGAATGAAACCGCGATGAATGGAGCCATCATACAGATGATTTCCCATGGTTTGATGACAGCCCTCTTCTTCGCCCTGATCGGGATGATCTATGGCCGTACCCATACCAGGATGATTAATGAGATGGGTGGATTGATGAAGATTATTCCTTTCCTCGGAGTTGCATGGGTGATTGGTGGACTTGCCTCACTCGGTTTACCCGGATTAAGTGGATTCGTAGCAGAAATGACAGTTTTCATCGGAGCCTTCCAACACACTGACACCTTCCACCGTGTTGTGACCATCCTGGCTACTTCATCTATCGTTGTAACAGCGGTCTACATCCTCAGGGTTGTGGGAATGATCCTTTTCGGACCAGTGGTAGATGAGCACCATCTCCACCTCACGGATGCAAAATGGTATGAAAGACTTTCAACAGTTACTCTTATTGTTTCCATTGCAGCTATTGGACTAGCACCTCTCTGGTTATCAGATATGATCGGATACAGCCTGGCTCCGATGGTTGAAAAGCTTACAGGACTTCCTTTCGCCAGCTTGTTTTAGGCTGACCGGGATGTTAATTAAATGAATGAAATAAGGATTCAAAACCAATACAACCTATGAGTTTTACGGATTTTTTAACAATGAGACAGGAAATATTGCTAAGCATACTGGCATTGCTTGTCCTCATTATTGACCTTAACCTGAAACCGGGAAAAAAGGAATTTATCATCCCCATTGTAATCACCCTTTTCCTGGCGCATACGGTGGTTGGATTTTTTCCTTCTGATAACGGAGTTTTATTCGGTGGTATGTACAGGTCATCAGAACTCACCTCCATGATGAAGAACATCCTCAATGTAGGGGTTCTGATCATATTATTCCAATCGGTTGCCTGGCTCAAAAAGCCTGATAATAAGGAAAAGATCAGTGAATATTTCATCCTGCTTTTCTCCACCCTGGTTGGAATGTATTTCATGATATCTTCGGGTGATTTCCTGATGTTTTATCTTGGTCTTGAATTAGCCACCATTCCAATGGCTGCACTGGCTGCTTATACCCATCATCAGACACAATCCGCTGAAGCAGGGATTAAACTCATTCTTTCTTCTGCCCTTTCATCAGGAATACTATTGTTCGGACTTTCTCTTATCTATGGATCCACAGGATCACTCTATTTTGAAAATGTTGCACAGCTATATTCCAACAGTCCCATGCAGATACTTGCCTTCATTTTCTTCTTTGCAGGGATGGCATTCAAAATTTCACTGGTTCCTTTCCATTTGTGGACTGCCGACGTATATGAAGGATCGCCAATTAATGTGACATCCTATTTCTCAGTGATTTCGAAAGGTGCAGCTTCATTTATCCTGATCATCATCCTTTTTACAGTCTTTCACTCCATTGCTTATTTGTGGAGAGATATGGTCTACCTCATTGCAGTACTCACCATGACCATTGGTAACCTATTTGCTATGCGTCAGAAGAACATGAAAAGATTCCTGGCATTTTCTTCGATTGCACAAGCAGGTTTCATCCTTTTAGGTATCCTGGGTGGCAATGTTACTGGAATGACCTCAGTAATCTATTTTGTACTGGTGTATATATTTTCCAACCTGGGAGCTTTCGGTGTTGTTGCAGCTATATCAGCAAAAACCGGTAAAGAAACAATGGATGATTATGATGGATTATATTCAACTAATCCTAAATTGAGCCTATTAATGACCCTCTCGATGTTTTCCCTGGCTGGAATTCCACCGGTTGCCGGTTTCTTCGGGAAGTTCTTCCTTTTTACAGCAGCAGCATCTGCAGGGTATTACTGGCTCGTTTTAATAGCCGTTCTCAATGCTACGATCTCCTTGTACTATTACCTGCTGGTTGTGAAAGCGATGTTCATCAATAAAAATGAGACCCCGATTTCCTACTTTAAGAGTGATTGGGCCACAAGAATCGGTTTACTGGCCTGCGTGGCTGGTATCGCCATTCTAGGTTTCTGGAGCCAGATTTATGAACTTATTAATACCTGGAGCATAGGGATTAGTTATTAATCACATGATCCGCAATAGGGTAACCAAAAAAATCAGCATATCATGCCACTGAAAGCCAAACATATAGTAGAAGAAATTGAAGGTACCCGGTGTACCATCGTTGAGAAAGGTGCAACTGCCGACAGGGCTGCATTCCTGAAGAAACTGCTGGAATTCAATAAATTCGTGGTCATACAGGCAGAAGAAAAAAAGGAAACTGAAGAAAGTCCCACTTTATTCACCCTTGGGGTAACAGACCTGGTGTTTAACCCGGTTATTGCTGTTTATGAAATGGCTTTAAAAACACCAGAAGGCCAGAAAGTATCTCCAGCTTATTGGGATCAAAAAAGCCAGGACTCAGTAGATCAGTATTGGCTTAAAAAAGACGAAATGAAACCAGGTGGATCTGCTTGGTATTATAAAGAATAGATTTCCAACCACTTTCAAACAATCAAAAAAGCAACCGGATTTTCTCCGGTTGCTTTTTTTTGGATTTATTCTGAATCTGTTTGATTAAATGCATATTGATAATCCATAGGCAGGATTGCTTCATAATCCACAACACTTCCCCCGGCTAGGAAAACATCAATAATATTCCTTCCCATTTCAGATAATTCAGGCTTATAGTATTTCTTCAATTGTTCCCTGAAGAATTCAGTAAGAATCATTGCACCTGCATCATAACCATCGTTACCTACTTCAGGCTGATTATAGACTTTAAGAAAGCGGGAAGGGATTTTGCCACCTTCAATAGTTATATAGTTTAATTCGTAACCCAGTAACGGGCAACGGGCAGGCTGATATTGATCACTCCTTAGTTTTGCATTGCCTCTGCGGGTAAGATATTCTCTCATAAAAAGCTGAGGCTTAAATCCTACCTTCCAGATACCAATATGCTGATTTGGGGTAAGCGTAAAGCGGGTACGCGGTGTCCTTGCAATCTGATCCAGCAGCATATTGGCATGATGGATCATTTCACCGGTTGCAAAAGGCCAGTAAGAACCTACCCCTTCACTTTCCATTGCTTCAGTTCCAATGATGCTAGGATTCGCATAACCCCTGGGAGCAACAAGCCTCCATAACCAGGCAAGCGCAGGAGGCAATATGTGGAAAAGTCCAATAATACCATAGGAAGGATGATTTCTGGAGGAAGGCGGAGTGCGCACACCGAAACTTCTCACATCCACTTTAACCGGTCCATTCACAATTCCCGGAACAATTGAACGGGGAACAATAATCCTCGGATTGGGGCACTTCTTACCAGGAGCATCTTCAATGTGATCCCATATCAATGCAGTACATCCGGGCTGTGTTTCAATATTCAAAAAGAGAAGCGGACTTTTCACCTTTATGGAAAGTTTTTCAAGGAAAGGGTCATCACCATAGTCCTTTACTCCATCAACCCTTATAAACCATGAATTCTCCCCGTCGATTATTGATAGTTTGCCATTATTCATCTGGACAGAAGGATGACACAAAGCCATATCATCTGCAACCGGGTTGAATGTGCAGAACTGGGGAATAGAAATAAGACGTCGTTCACCGGTCTCAAGGTTTACACCTATCAGTACCTGGCCTTCCGGTTCCCGAACAATATGTCCCAACATTTCACTTTTTTCCCCCGCCTGAAGCCCCTTCATGCATAAAGGTAGTGATGTTATCGTATGGACTTGAAACCTGGACGGCTGAACAATGAGCCGTGATCCAGCCCTCCTTTTCACCCTTATCAAGTAATACCGCATAAAGTCCTTTCTTGGCACTCGGTCCCGGATACAAGTTATAGGAATACACCTCATGCGCAGATTCAGTCCTGTTATGCACCACCACCTGTTTGCCGCCAAAATGGGTATGACGGAAGGTCGGAGCCACAAATACAACTGATTCGATGCTAAATCCATTAGGTATGCTTTCAAAGGAAATCATTTTCTGAAGCATTGCCAGTCCAAAAGCAAAAAACGCTGCATTTGAGGGAACAATAGCTATACCTCCCACTCCCATAGAATCGGGACCCGCCTGGAAAAGAAAGACTGAAAGCGTCTGTTCCTTTAACCAGGCAAAGGTTTCATTCTGTAGTTGTGAAAAGGGATACCCGAATTTATCTGAAAAACGGACCTTATCGGTAGGAAGCTGATCAGCAATGAACATGGTATCCGGATCCCGGCGTCGCATATATGGATCCGTGAAATTGGCTGAAATGCCATTGCTTACTTTGTGCAGGACTACTTCGGTGTATAAACCCTTCCCCGGAATATCGTATTTCACTTCATAAGTCAGAGAATGGTCGCTTCCCATGGATGCAGCTAATAGCTCATCTGTATAATTATATAATGTAAAATCCTTACAATTCCGAAGAAGGTTAGAAACTGAAAGTGGCAGAAAACTACCAACATTTTCTAATATATCAATTTTATTCATTATTAGCAATATTAGCAAGTATAACTGTACCTCAAATCGGGAACAAAATTACTTACAATCCGGCTGAAATATCATTTTTGGTAATGATCTTACAATTAAATAATACTCGTGTCCAATAGTTAAAAAGTTTTTGAAAGAAGGCCTTTTTTAATAATTGCTTTTGTCTCAGTGTATAAAGATGATATTTCCAGTTTTTCAGGATGCTAACCCCAAATCAAGCATGCGGTAAATATTTCGTAACTTAGGAGAAAGAAAATGAATTATTATTGGAAAGGATAAAGAACCAAAGTCCATATTGAATTGTTTAGAGACAAACAAATCTATATATCTATATTGTTTAATGCTTAATAAAACAGTTTCTATGGCAAAAAAAGTGACTATCCTATCAATAGATGGTGGCGGGATCAGGGGTATCCTTCCGGGTGTAGTATTAGCTTACATCGAATCCCGGCTGAGGGCAAAAGAAGGTGACGCTGTGCGATTAAGTGATTATTTTGATTTGATTGCCGGTACAAGCACAGGCGGAATACTCTCATGTATTTATTTGACACCCAATAAAGATGGGCGGCCTAAGTTTACAGCCCAGGAGGCAGTTGACCTTTACCTGGAAAAAGGTAATAAGATCTTTGATGTAGGATTATGGCATAAGCTAAGAAGTGGATTAAGTGTTACTGATGAGAAATATGAAGCAGATGCTCTTGAAGACAGCCTGAAAGATTATCTTGGGAACCTCAAGTTGAGTGAATTACTAAAACCCTGTTTGATTACATCTTATGATATATTCAGGCGTAAAGCCCAATTTTTCAATAAAGCAGATGCGGTCGACAACCCGGTGAAAGACTTCCTTGTAAGAGATATTGCCAGGGCTACTTCAGCGGCACCTACTATTTTTGAAACGGCAAATATTAAATCCGTTTATGGAACACCTTACTATCTTATTGATGGAGGAGTGTTTGCGAATAATCCAGCGATGTGTGCTTATGCAGAGGCACGTACCCTGATTTCGATTCGGTATTGCATCACCCCGGAAAATGGATAAACCCATGGCTAAGAACATGCTAATGCTCTCGATTGGGACCGGTTCCAAAGGTGATCCATACAATTATAACCAGGCTAAAGATTGGGGTTTAGCGGGCTGGATACTGCCCTTGATTGATATTCTTATGTCAGGAAACTCTGAAACTGTTAACTATCAATTGCAAAAAATGTTCGCTACTATCACACTGCCTGACAATTCGGATTATTATCGTTGGGAACCTGAGCGTGCACCTGCGCAGCGGCTATGGATAATGCAAGTCCGGTAAATATGCTTGCTTTGAAGGAAGCTGGTATGCGCTTTGTTTCTGAAAACGAAGAAAAGTTAGAGTATATCGTGGAACAACTCATCGCCAATAAATAAATCAAAATCACAGAGTCATACGGCTAATGTGATGATAAAACAGGCAGGCAGAAAATCAGTATCTTTGCCTGCCTGTTTATATTAATAACACTCTTTTCAATTTCATTTCCTATGAGAATTAAGCTGCTTACTTTCATTACCGGTTTTCTTTCAATCATCTCCGTTCATGCTCAGGTGGCTGAAATAGCAACACTTAATGGTAAACTACCAGGCAATAGCGGATTCTCAATGATCTACCTGGATACCCTAAGCCAGGCCGGTTCCGAAGATTTTGCGCCGGTGAAGTAACAGCAGAAGGAAATTTTAAAATCAATGCACCTATCAGTAAGACAGATGTCTATAAATTACGGCTGGATGATAATAATTATTTAATGTTAATCTTATCCCCCGGCGAAAAGGTAAACCTGATCTCTCCCACTGCCAAACTAGGCATTGATGCGAAGATTGATGGGTCACCACAAACAGAATTCCTCTATCGTACCATTAACCTCCTTCAACCCTTTGATGCCAGGAGAGATAGTTTGAACACTCAGTATAATAACATTCAGAAATCGACGGAAAGGGATTCTCTCTCACCAATGGTTATCGCTGAATTCATGAAAAACGACTCCCTACAGAAGAATCTGCTGCTTAGGGAATTTCAAAAGATGCCGGGCACCCTGGCCTGGATGTTCCTGCAGGATAAATTTGATATGACAACAGATTTTGCTTTCATTGATCAGATGGAAAAGGCATTGTATAAATCTTATTTCATATTCCATTTGTGGAGCAATACCACAAACAGATTGACGTGGAAAGAAAAACGGCCGTTGGATCTCTGGCCCCTGACATTAAACTTGCTGACCCGGAAGGTGTGGAAAGAAGCCTTTCATCCTTAAGAGGGAAAAGTAGTCCTGATTGACTTCTGGGCATCCTGGTGTGGCCTTGCAGAAAAGAGAACCCGAATGTTGTGGAAAGCTTATGCTAAATTCAAAGAAAAAGGATTTTGAAGTATTCAGCGTTTCACTCGACAAGGATCGTGAAAGCTGGTTGAAAGCGATTGCAACCGATAAACTTGTATGGCCAAACCATGTAAGTGATCTCAAGCACTGGAAATCGGCAGGTGCAGCGGCCTATGGTGTTACCGCAATTCCCTTTACTGTCCTCATTGATAAGGAAGGAAAAATTGTAGCCAAGAAACTTCGTGGTGAGGAATTGGAGAAAAAACTTTCAGAATTACTCCATTGATCAGTAACGGGCAATCGCTCTGATTAACGAGGCTTCAGCTCTTATTTTCAAGGGGAAAGCCATAAACTCCACTTCTGAAACCTCTAACAACTGATCAAGCTTTGCCAGGTTCTCAATCATGAACCTATCTCCCTTCAAGGAATATGCTGTGAAACCGAAATGGTGATTTATCAGGCGATGGTGAATCAAATCCAACAATTCTTACACCCCTGTTCTTTAATTCCAGGGCAACTTCATCCTCAAAAACAGGGTAATCATAATAGTATTTATCATCACCCCATTTCTTGTCGTATCCGCTGCAAAACAGGATAATGGGATATTTTCAAAAACTGAAAACCATTCCTTCCGCATCCTGATTATTGCTTCACCTCTTACGTCCAATACCACGCTTTCCCTGATAAAAAACTCTGCAGGATAGCTATCAATGGTCAATTCACCTGATTTCGCATGCATTGGGGCATCCATATGAGTCCCGGTATGCATATTTGTTTCAAGCCGATGCGTAACATAACCGGCACTCTCCGGTAATGGATCACGGGTAAGGCCCGGTGATTTTTCACCTGGAAATACAGGCATTTCATGATACAAGGTATGAGTAAGGTCAACAATCGTCATTTTCTTTTCATTTTGAAATTCAGCAATAAACATCTGGAAGTTCAGAAATACCTGGCAAAATCACTCCCCGGCCTTTCTATTTCCTGCCAGCCAAAAGTAGTTCTGATTTTTCTTCTTCGCCAAGATTTTTCCAGCAAATTCCCCTGAAATCGCAGGGATAAGGATTCATACATTGTTTCCCGGGAGGTATTCCGGGGGAGTTCTTTAACTCCAGGGTGCTTTTCATCTGAATGAGCCTGTTTTCAATTAACGAAGTAAGATCATCTGCCGGAGTGGGAAGTTCCGTAAAAATGAATAACTCATCCAAAGGTGTCGCTTCGGTAATCTCATTGTTTATATTTCGGTGAATAAGGAAAAAATTCTTCAAGTCAAGTCCCGATCCCCTGATGACATATTCCTGTATATAGGCATCCTGAAAATAGGTTTCGCTGAGAGCACTGCTGCTTTTTACTTCATAAGCAATCCAACCACTTTCCTGCTTCACTAATATATCAAGGGCTACTACAACTTCATTATGAATAAAACAAGCTTCATAAATAACAGGAATGCCCTCGGCTATGGCTTTAGCTGTCTTGCTGGCAGAGGCATCACTAGGTCGTGGCATTTCTACTCCACCAGGAAACAGATCCTGTGCAAGTTTTCCAACAATATGGCCCCTTGAGAATTTGGCGAGTTGCTCTTCCGAAAGCTTGTCCCTTAGAAAAGGCCGGTGCTTGTTCAGATACAATGATTTCAAACACTGTATGCCACGTATATAGGTCGATTTGGAAAGGATAAAAGATGCCATAAATGTTTATGTTTGCAACAAAGGTATAGGATGTTTGTTGTTTATGACTAATTTCGAATCAAGTTGTCAATAACTATTCATGTTTGAAACAGGCATCATGGAATTGTTTTTCATGTCCTTGTGAATCATACTCAAAATCAACATCAATAAAGAATTATGATCAAAAAGTACTGCTTAATCCTTATTGTTTTCCTTTTTGCATGTCATTCATTCCTTTTTGCTGACGCCGGACCTAAACCTTCAATGAAGTTCCGTTTGGTCTATAAAACCACTAACCCGGTGAAAGTTATCCAGGGTTGGCAGCTTGAGAGTCGTTTTCAGACCTTTAACGTATGTGATACCTTGCAACGGCAAGGTCCACAGAGATTCAATGCAAACCAGGAAACTGCAAAATCTGTTTCTTATGGTTATGAGGATTATCATAAAATCATCATTCAGTTTGAGGATAGAACCAGGGAAAGCAATGTCTTCGAAAATGAAAGTTTCAATTCGCAATATGAAATCACAGTGTTGGATGATCGCCTGGAAGTGAGGGATGTCACTCCTTTTATGAAAGATTCTTCCGTATGGTCAGCTTTTCTTAAAGCCCTGATGCTCACTCTTGCCCTTGAAATCATGGTGGCATTTGTGTATTTGAAGCTGGCAAAAAAACCACTGAAAATCCTTCTTTTTGTCATCCTGGTTAACCTGATTACCCTGCCCGTCTTTTGGTTTCTTTTTCCAATGTTTTGAATGTTGGATGGTCATTATACTTGGTGAATTGTTTGCCTTTGCCTTCGAAGCCATGTTCTTTATGGACCTGCAAGACATGGTTCAAACCCGGGGAGCATTCTTTTAAGCTTTATGATGAATGTGATGAGCCTTTAATTGGAGGCTTTGCTATTTTATTAATGATCGGTTTCTGATTCAAAAATCTTAACTTATGAAATGGATTAATGCAACGGGTATGCTTTTGCAGTTTTTGGCTTTTGGTTTGCGGCCCCTGAACTTCTGGGTGATACGAAATTAAAGGCTTTTGAGAAAGGCCTGAAAAACCTTATTGCCGCTATTCCAATGATCTTACTCATCCTGTTCATTACCGTTTTCAGTGTCTCCTCAGCAGTAAGTGGTATCCTTAAGGGAATGAATGCCAGCAGAGAAGGTGTAAATTCTTCAGAGCTCTATTCCTACTATCTCATTTTGCTCTTTGCTTTAATCCTTTACTTCATATTTGTCTTTTTCTATAAAAGGATACATATTTGGCTGGTAGAACACCTTGCCAAGCCATTATCTTATAAGCTTATTAATCAGCAATCGACACGAAAATCCGCCTTAATTGTGGGTGCGATATTATTCACGATAGGCTTTCTATGCCAGTTTATCCTGGTTTTCGTTTGAAAATCTGGCATGGAACACATAATGATAAGGAAATCACAACTCTTCTGAATAAACAGCTCCCACCAGGTTCCTCAGGTTATAGCGGGATGCCATAGTTTCTCCATATGCCCCTGCAGATCGGATTGCCAATAGGTCACCTCTGACTGTTTCAGGCAGTGTCACCATTTTACCAAAACAATCGCTGGATTCACAGATAGGACCAACCACATCATATTTCTTTATGTGTGGAGAGGTGGTTGTGAGGTTCTCAATTTTATGATAAGCCTGGTAGAGTGCAGGACGAATCAGTTCAGTCATTCCTGCGTCACAAATAGCGAAATCCACATTTATACCCTGTTTAATATATAGCACCTTTGTGATCAGGCTTCCGCATTGTGCAACAAGTGCCCTTCCGGGTTCGAGATGGAGTTCCTGACCGGGTTCCATTTCCAGGAATTCATGGAAGATGGAGAAATAGGATTCAAAATCAGGAATCGCTGAAGAATCAGGTTGCTGGTAATCGATTCCAAGGCCTCCCCCAGGTTAAGAATTTTAGGGAACAGATGCTGATGCTGAAACCACTGGTTGATTTCATTTACCCTGATACATAAATTTTTATAGGCATCCAGGTCAGTGATCTGAGAACCAATATGAAAATGAAGCCCAATAACTTCAAGATTAGGAAGGACGGAAAGTTTTTCAAGCACTACATCAAATTCCCAGGGATTGATCCCAAACTTATTCTCCTCCAACCCGGTAGTGATATATTTATGTGTGTAAGCAGGTACATTCGGATTGATCCTCAAAGTTATCCTGGCTTTCCGGCCTGATCCCCGTGCAATGGAATCAATTATTTCCAATTCCTGCAGAGATTCACAATTGAAACATAGTATTTCTGATTGAATGGATTGACTGATCTCAAGATCTGTTTTTCCAACGCCGGAAAAAACTACCTGGTCGGGTTGGAAGCCGGTTTCTATTGCCCTTAATACTTCATTACCACTCACACAATCAGCACCATAGCCTGAAGCAGATATAATTCGCAGAATTTCAGGATTGGAATTAGCTTTCAGCGCGTAATGAAGGTGAAAACCATAGGAATCAGCCAATGAAATCGCTTTTGCCAGGGTTTTCCTTAGTAAATCCAAATCATAGAAATAGAAAGGAGTATTCATCCTTCCAAATGCTTCTATGGTCTCTTTAGTAAACATGTATGCCCTTTTATTTAACTCAATTGATCCTTATGACTGAATAGTTTTGCACTCAGGCAGTTCAAAGCCTGTTTCTTATCAGAAGAGGAAACCAGGATTGATATATTGTTTTGTGATCCTCCATATGAGATCATCCTCACCGGAATTTCCTTTAATGCCTCCAGTGCCAGGCGCATGGCATTAGTATTCCCAGCAATTCCTTCACCAACAATGCATATAATTACCTGATCCTTATCAATTTCCACTGTTCCATATTTCCCGATATCTGCAATTAAACGATGAAGGTTCGTGGTGTCGTCAATCGTGAGGGAAACACTTATTTCGGAAGTGGCGATCATATCAATAGGTGTACGATAGATCTCGAAAAGCTCGAAAATCTTACTTAAAAATCCATAAGCCAGTAACATCCGGCCCGACTTGATCCTGATCGCGGTTATACCGTCCTTGGCTGCCACAGCTTTTACGGCAGCACCAATGCTGATGTCAGAAATCAATGTTCCAAAAGCATCAGGATCCAGGGTATTCTTAACCCTGACGGGAATTGAAGCCGTTTTCGCCGGTTGAATGGTAGCAGGATGAAGAATCTTGGCTCCGAAATAGGCCAACTCAGCTGCTTCATCAAAAGAAAGAGCAGCGATTGGATGGGTATCTTTAACAATCCTTGGATCATTATCATGAAATCCGTCAATGTCGGTCCAGATCTGTACTTCACTGGCATCAACAGCAGCCCCGATCAGTGAAGCCGAATAATCACTTCCTCCCCTTTTCAGATTATCAATTTCACCAAAAACATCTCTGCATATAAATCCCTGGGTAATGAAGATGGAAGTCCCGGGCAATGATGACAGCTCTCTTTCAAGGTTTTGCCTGATATAGAATGTATCCGGTTCCCCATCTCTGTCAATCCGCATAAAATTCAATGCAGGAATTAACTTTGATTCAATTCCACACTCTTCGAGATAAAACTGGAATAATGCAGTCGAGATCAATTCACCCTGGGCAAGGACACATTTTACTTCATTTGCAGTGAAAATATCATAAGCGAAACTTCTCAGGTATTCAAAATGTGACTCGAGTAAATGTAAACTCTTCTGCTTATATTCATCGAAATAATATAGCTGATGAACCACAGTTTTGTATTGATCATGAAGCTTATCAATAGATTGTAATGCTGCTTCATTCTTTTTAGAAGTATAAAAAGCAGCAATCTCCACCAATTGATTGGTTGTTCCGCTCATTGCAGATAATACCACAATTTTGGGTAAATCATCCCGGATAATTAGTGCTGCTACAAGTTTCATCCTTTCCGCAGAACCTACGGAAGTGCCTCCAAATTTCTGGATCAGCATGATCTGTCTGAATTTTTCGCCCTCGACTACTTAAAGGGCCTGTTGATTACTGTATTTATTTCCCGGGTCTTAGTCCATTAATGTCTATCCTGAAGAAATCTTCAGAAACCATTGTCATGATTAAGAAAACTAACATTTAAAAGTACCATATTGTTTCCTGCTGACCGATAAATGACCATCAACATAAGAGAACGTTCAGCTACTGATGCTACATAGAAGGTCTGTCAGACTCAGCAAAACGTACTTTATTGGATCACCAGAGGTATTTTTTGTCTTATATCGGATGAAGAAGCAGCAGCCATTAATAGATAAGTACCCTTAGAAATCACATAGTTACCAATCATGGAATCATACATTCTCAGCCTGGAAACCGGAACTTTTTGTTTGACAATCATTGTTTCTCCGGCCGGAATATGAATCCTGCTGAAACCAACGAGGTACCTGTTCCGGTTGTCGCCAGAGTTTTCAGGTGATTCCACATACAATTGTACGACTTCATCCCCGGATACTTTTCCTTTGTTGGTGACTGGTATGGAAATAGTCAGGGTATCCGTGATATTATAGGATCGCTTGTCTATTTTTATGTTTCCATACGTGAACTCAGTAAAACTCAATCCATGGCCAAATGGGAATAAAGGTTCAGATTTAAAGTACCGGTACGTCCTGTTTTCCATCGAGTAGTTATCAAAAGCCGGAAGGTCTTCAACAGATTTATAAAAGGTGACAGGCAAGCGGCCGGCAGGATTATATTTCCCAAAAATAACATCGGCTACTGCATTTCCACCTTCCTGCCCGGGATACCAGGCTTCAACAATCGCAGGGATATGCTCTTTTGCCCATGGAACAGATAAGGCACTTCCATTGGTGAGAATCAGTACAATTGGTTTCCCGGTTTTAGATAATTCTTCAAGCAGCTTTTGCTGGGATACGGGAATATCCAATGTTGTACGGTCGCCACCGGCAAACCCTTCTACTTTGACATCCATCTCCTCCCCTTCCAGGTTTGGTGAAATCCCCCCAACAAAAACCACCATGTCAGAAATTTTGGCTAATTGAATGGCTTCCTCTTTCAATTTGATGCCAGCTGCATCAACTTCACCTTCCGTGATCCCCTGAAGCCGGCGGCTCAGTATTTCAGGCCTTTCAACACCCTGGGCGTAGCTTATTTTCTGTTTCTTCCCGGCATGTGTTTGAATTCCCCTGAGGATGGTAATGGGTGAGGAAGGAGTGCCATTATAATTTCCTAAAAGAACGGAAGTATCGGCCGCATAAGGCCCAATTACAGCGATTTTACGTATTGAGGAAGAAATGGGCAGGCATTGGTCCTGATTTTTCAAAAGTACAATACTCTCCCTGGCTACTTTGAGTGCCAACTCATGATGTTCTTTTGTGTCATTTTCGACAGGTGAAATGAGAGCATACGGGGTTGAACCGGCAGGATCAAACATGCCTAACCTGAAACGGGCTTCCATCAATCTCTTTACAGCGATATCTATCTCATATTCTGAAATATAACCCAATTCCACGGCTTTAAGCAGGCTTCCATATTCCGGGCCGCAAGCCAGGTCAGTTCCGGCCCTGACTGAGAGACTTGAAGCCTGTTCAGCAGTGGGAACATACTTATGGAAATTATATATATCTGATATTGCCCAACAATCAGAGACCACATATCCCTTGAATCCCCACTTATTCCTCAGATGATCAGCAAATAAGAAACTACTGGCTGAACTGGGTACACCATATACCCTATTATAACAACTCATGACAGAATACACCTTTGCTTCTTTTACCAACACTTCAAAAGCAGGGAGATAAGTATCATAGAGATCTCTTAAAGGAGGCCAGGCATCAAAACGATGTCTCTCCGATTCAGGCCCACTATGAACCGCAAAATGTTTAGCAGTCGCAATTACCTTGAAATATTTCGGGTCATTACCTTGTAAACCGGTGACAAAAGCTTTTCCAATCTCAGCAGTGAGCAGAGGGTCTTCCCCATAGGTCTCCTGTCCCCTTCCCCACCTGGGATCCCTGAAAATATTGATATTAGGCGACCAGAACGTTAACCCCTGGTAGATACCATGCTCATTTTTCAACAGCGCTTCATTATGCTTGGCCCTCGCTTCTGTTGCAATGATGTCTGCCTCTTCCTTTATGAGCGCTGTATTCCAAGTGGCAGCCATTCCAATGGCTTGTGGAAAAACAGTAGCAATTCCATTCCTGGCAACTCCATGCAGGCATTCATTCCACCAGTTATATTCCTGGATACCTAAACGGGGAATAGCCGGTGCGGTATACTGCATCTGTGAAACTTTCTCCTCCAGAGTCATTCTGGAAACCAGGTCATTGACTCGTTTTTCAATGGAAACCTCCGGATCCCGGAATATTTCTCTTACCCCAGACGGCTTAATTTCCTGCGCACCCAGCACCTGAAGGATGAAAAGGAATCCTATGATTCCAATGAAATTCAATGATGGGAAATACTTTGCGTTGTTCATACATCCAGTTTTGAATATTTATTACAAAGTTATTAATACTAATTAATATTTTTTCAAATATTCTGTAATAACTCAGTCTAATATAATAAATTTGTACCTTTCATGACACAAAACACTTAATCAGATTGTACTATTTGTCCTGATTGTTTTGCAGGAATTACTCAATTAATATCAGTATGAAAATCCAAATAGAGCCTTTTGGCATTCTGGCATCCGGGGAAGCTACACAACTGTTTCATCTTGAAAATGACCATGGCATGAAGGCTTCAGTCAGTGATTATGGTTGTACGGTACTTTCTTTATGGGTAGCCGACAGAAAGGGTGTTTTTTCAGATATCATTACCGGTTACAGGACTTTTGAAGAATGGGTTGAAAATCCTGCATATTTTGGCTGCATCATAGGCAGGGTTTGTAACAGGATTGGAAATGCAAAATTTTCCCTTGATGGAGTAGAATATAAGGTTACACCCAATCATGAAGGCCACCAGTTACACGGGGGGATACAGGGTTTCAATAAAAAGAAATGGAAATCCAGGATCATTGATTCAAATGAAAAATGCGGTATCGAATTTAGCTACCTGAGTGTGGATGGAGAAGAGGGATTCCCGGGAAATGTCGAAGTCAGGGTAAGCTATTACCTTACCAATGACAATGAGTTTGGAATGGAATTTAATGCGGTTTCAGATAAGGCAACACCTGTAAACCTTACCAATCACTGCTATTTCAACCTTAACGGGGATGGTTCAGGAACAATTTATGACCAGGAACTCCTGATCCTGGCAGATCAGATTACTGAAACTGATAAAGACAGCATTCCTACAGGCAATTTTTTAAATGTAAAGGATACTGCTTTTGATTTTACAGTTCAGCATGCTATTGGCAAATACATACACAATTTGCCAAAAGGATATGATGATAATTACGTGCTCAGGAATCAATCCGGAACATTGATGCATGGCATCACCGCCTATGATCCTGGCAGCGGAAGGGAAATGCAGATATACACCACAGAACCAGGAGTCCAGCTATACACTTCCAACTGGTTCGATGGCAGCATTATCGGCAAATCCGGCAAGCCCTATCTTGAACATCATGCATTTGCCCTGGAAACACAACATTTCCCTGACTCAGTGAATCACCCCGGCTTTCCTGATGTGACCCTGCGGCCGGGAAAGAAGTATCATTCTGAAACCATTTGGAAATTTTCTGCCGTATAGTTCAAGGGTTTCAATGATTGAATTATTACCCTTACCAGCAAATTCTAAAGAAAACCATTAATACTGAAACTATGAATCTCACCTGGTTTGATTGGTCCATCATCCTTGCTTTGTTTATCCTCATGATGAGCATGGTATTCCTCAGCAAAAGCCTGATGAAGAGTGTCAGTGATTTTCTTGCCACCGGCAGAACCGGGGGAAGGTACATCATCTCTATGTTCCATGGTACTGCTGCTCTCGGAGCCATTACGGTTGTTGGTGCCTTAGAACAAAACTTCAATGCAGGCTTCAACTCCCGGTGGTGGGAAATGCCCACAGCTGTGATACTTGTCACGATTAGCGTCACAGGATGGGTGGTATACCGATTCAGGCAAACCAGGGCACTCACTATGGCTCAATTCTTTGAAATGCGCTATAGCCGTACCTTCAGAATATTTGCAGGAATGCTGGCTTTTGTCTCAGGTATCGTCAATATGATCATTTTCCCTGCGGTAAGTGCCAAATTTTTTATCTATTTCTGCGGAATCCCTGAGATAGGGCATCTTGGCCCCTACTCTATTACCTATATTCTTACTACAGCCGTGATGGTGCTGGTTCCACTGTACTTCATTTTTACCGGGGGACATATAGCTGTGATGTTTACCGATTTTATCCAGGGAGTATTTGTCAACATAGTATTTGTAATCATTGTCATCCTGCTGCTGGTTCAGGTAGGCTGGAGTGATATCGGAGAAGCAGTAAAATCAGCACCCACCGGGCAATCTCTTATTAATCCCTTTGATGCCAGTGATGTTCAGGACTTTAATCCATGGTTCTTCTTTATAGGAATGTTTGGATTAATCTATACCAAATTATCATGGCAGGGAAATTCCTCTTTCAATATTGCAGCAAAAAGTGCCCATGAAGCAAAAATGGCAGATGTACTTACCAACTGGCGCCTTGTTCCACAGTGGGGGCTTTTCCTGATGATTGTTCCTATTATTGCCTATACCGTTTTTCACCACGATAATTATAAGGCCATTGCTGATAATATCAATACCATGTTAGCCGGTTTTGCTCCTGCTGAGCAGAGTCAGCTTCGGGTTCCAATGGTGCTGAATTCATTATTACCCGTTGGTTTGAAAGGGGCTTTCGCTGCAATTATGCTTGCTGCAGCTATCACTTGCCATAACACCTACATGCATTCCTGGGGGAGTATATTTATCCAGGATGTAGTGATGCCAATCCGGAAGCGTCCGTTCGAACCTGCCGAACATCTCAGGTATCTAAAACTATCGATTCTTGCTGTAGGTATTACGATCTTTATTCTTAGCATCGTTTTTCAGCAAACTGAAAAGGTATTTCTATTCCTTAATATTTCAGGGGCGATATTTGTTGGAGGTTCCGGAGCGGTGATTATCGGGGGATTGTACTGGAGAAAAGGAACTACCCCTGCAGCATGGGCTGCCATGATTACCGGAGCGCTGACTGCCAGCCTGAACATCCTCCTCAACCAGCTTTTCCCCGACTTCCCAATTAACGGGCAATGGGGTTGGTTCATGGCCATGGTGATGGCTACCCTGGTCTATTTTATTGTTTCTCTGCTCACTCCCAGGAAAGCATTCGATCTTGATAAACTCCTCCACAGGGGGCAATATGCCGTAAAAGATGATACTATTAAAGGAAGTGAAGAAGTGGTAAGAGGCTGGAAAGTATTAGCACCAACAAAGGAATTTACCCGGGGTGACAAAGCGATCTATTGGGCCACCACAGGTTGGACTGCAGCGTGGGTGATTGTTTTCTTTGTCGGAACTTTGTTCTATTTCTTCGTAAAACCCTTCACCAATGACCAATGGATGACCTTCTGGCAAATATATACTTATCTCTTCCTGGGTGCATCTATCATTGTTACAGTCTGGTTCACCATTGGCGGATTAAAAAACCTGAAAGAGATGATCCATGCCCTGAGGCATAACATCCGTGACCATAAAGATGATGGATTTGTAGAGAAGAATTAATTTCAAAAACTTTAAAGAATGAACTACGGACACTTTTCAGAAGACGGAAAAGAATACATTATTACCGATCCCAGGACACCCAGTCCATGGATCAACTACATTTACAATGGAAGGTATTTTTCAACCATCTCAAATAATGGTGGCGGGATCAGCTATTTCAAGAGTCCCTTGCATGGAAGGATCACCCGTTACCGGATCAATGAGGTTCCACCTGACAGGCCAGGGAAGTATATTTATGTGAAGGATAATGACAGCGGGGAAATATGGAGTCTCACCTGGCAGCCTGTGGGCAAATCCCCTGAAAGCTATAAGGTAGCTCATGGCTTTGGATATACCCGTGCTGAATCCTCAGTAAATGAAATCAGTTCAGAAGTACTTTTCTTCGTTCCCCTGCAGGATGACCAGGAAATATGGAAGGCTACACTGAAAAACGACTCCTCCAAACCTAGAAACCTGTCCATTTACGGGTATGTTGAAATGGCACTTGGACATGCATTGGTAGACCTGATCAATCAATGTGATGATCAGCATTTTAACAGGTCATATTTCGATAAAAACCTGAATAGCATTTTCTCTACCAAAACATATTGGGTAACTCAAAGTAAAGGTACCCAGCAGCAGGAAAACAAAGAATGGGACCAGTGGACTTTTTTCACGGTCAACAAGCCGGTTACAGGATATGAGACCGTGAGAGAGCGGTTCCTGGGACTTTATCGGAATGAAAATAATCCACTTGGCATAGAGCAGGAGAATCTTTCTTGTCTCGATACCGATTTCGGCAACGTGGTAAATGCTTTAAAAATTGATATACAGCTTGCTCCGGGTGCATCGGAAGAGATTGTGTTCTCCCTTGGGGTGATTGAAAAAACACGTTTTGAAGAGCTCAGGGAAGAAAAAGTAAAGAAATATCATTCGGCAGGTATTGCTGACAAAGCCCTGGCTGAAGTCAAGCAGTCATGGGACCGCTATTTCTCCTTTACGACCGCTGAAACCCCTGATGCCAATGCTAATATTTTCCTGAAATACTGGCTTCCATACCAGGCCAGGGTCGCTTTTGATGTAGGCAGGGTAATCAGCTTCTATTACTGGGGAATTGGCCGTGGATTCGGATTCAGGGATACTTCTCAGGATACCATAGCCGTCACCATTTCCAATCCTGCCAAGGCTAAAGAGAGAATCCAGTTATTATCGCGACAAATGCGAAAAGACGGCAAAGTGTATCATCACTTCCATGGCGACGGACAGGGTGAATTCACTTACCATTGTGATGATCCGCTATGGTTTATGCTTGCCGTTACTGAATACCTCAAGGAAACCGGTGACTTCAGTCTGCTCGATGATCCGCAGCCTTTCATTGATGCACCTTCCGAATCGATCCTCAGTCATATGTTCAGTGTTGTTAACTATGCAAAAAACAACCTTGGGGCTCACGGGCTGCCGATCTTTGGACGGGGGGATTGGAACGATACCCTGGATTATATTGGTGGTGAAGAGGGAGGAGAGAGTGTATGGGGTGCGATGTTCTACGCCTCCATGCTCAATCTTTTCATCGAATTACTTGAACACCTTGGAAATCTAGAGGAATCAAACAATGTTCAGCAGGTAAGGAATGCTTTGGTGGAAGCTGTTGAGAAGCATTGCTGGGATGGAGAATGGTATATCCGTGCTTTTGGCGAGAAGAACCGCAAAGTGGGTTCAAAAGAGAATAAATATGGCAAAATTTTCCTGAATACTCAAATCTGGCCGGTATTAGCCGGATTCCCTAACCATGACAGACTGGTAACATCCATGGATAGTGTTAAGAAATACCTCGATTCCCCTGAAGGACCCAAAAAATGTACCCCGGCATGGAAAGAGATAGATCCGAATATTGGACTGGTAACCCGATGTGTCTGGGGTAAGAAGGAAAATGGCGCTGTTTTTTGTCATCCAACCACCTGGGTCATACAGGCAGAAACCATGCTGGGAAGAGGTAACCAGGCTTATGAATATTTTAAAAAGATGCTCCCAAATCGCATTGATAGCGATATTTTTGTAGCCGAGCCTTATGTGTATTCACAATATATCACCAGCAATGAACATTCAGCTCCGGGCAGGGCAAGTCATTCATGGCAGACAGGATCTGCAGCCTGGATGTACAGGGTAAGTTATGATTATTTGCTGGGGATAAGGTCAACCTATAAAGGACTTATTATTGACCCTGCAATCTCATCTTCCTGGAAATCCTATACGGTAGAAAGAGTATACAGGGGAACCCGATATAAGATTGAAGTCCTGAATCCGGGCGGAAAAGAAAAAGGTGTCACTGAACTGTGGGTTGATGGGAAGCAGATCAAAGGAAATCTAATCCCTGTATCAACAGATCCCATCTGCCAGGTAAAAGTGATCATGTAGAATAATAAAATATTGAATTACAGATGAAAAGACATCCTAGTAACCCGATCCTGACAAGAGAAAATATTCCTCCCATCCCTCCCACACTGGTAGATGTTACCAGTGTATTCAACCCCGGAGCAGTGAAAAATGGTGATACGTATCACCTGATTCTAAGAGTGCAAAGCAGATCCCGTGAAACCTTCCTGGTGATGGCAGAAAGCAAGGATGGGGTAAGCTTTAAAGTGGAGAACAAAATTGTTCATTTCCAGGGCATTGAAAAAGTCAAAGAAAAGGTATTTCATATTTATGATGCAAGAATCACCCCTTTGGATGGAAGGTTCTACATCATGTTTGCCATGGATATGCAGGATGGATGCCAGCTTGGACTTGGCGTAACTGATGATTTCAAATCCTTCGAATTTCTTGGAATCACTTCCAATGAAGATATTCGGAATGGTGTACTCTTTCCTGAAAAAATCGGGGGGAAATATTTCAGGATGGATCGCCCCAATAAATCCCGGCATTCTGGTGGGCCAACCTCAGGAAGTACCATCTGGCTTTCATCTTCTTTGAATCTGCTCGACTGGGAACCAGTTGCACCCCTTATCAATGGCCGCTTCCATTATTGGGATGAATACATTGGTTCCGGCCCACCTCCTGTGAAAACCCGTAAAGGCTGGTTGCATGTATATCACGGTGTTGCAGGGCATTTTGGAAGCTCCAACATTTACCAGGGGGGTGTCATGCTCCTTGACTTAAACGATCCGTCCAAAGTTTTGGGACGATGCAGGTGCAATATTTTAGAGCCCAGGGAGATCTGGGAATTAGCCGGACAAGTCCCGAATGTTACCTTTCCAAGCGGAATGATCGTTGAAGCTTTCGACTCAGAAGGTTTTGCCAAAGAAGATAGTGAAGTTAAAATTTATTACGGAGCTGCCGACACCGCTGTAGGCCTTGTCGTGACAAGCATTAATGAGTTATTAACAGCTGCTTTGGAAGGTGATATTCCATGATAACTTTTCAATTATCCGATAAGAGTTTTATATATATTTAACCACTCTTATCTCGTCTTCTCAATTGATCTTCCCTGCGAAAATTTGATTGGAAAATAGTCTTTTTATACCGGCTAACTGGTAGCAAGAAGATTATTTTATGGTCAGCCAAAACCCATTCCCAAAACGCAACAATTGTCCCTAATCAGGACGCATTTTTATTTTTGGAAATGTTGATTACATGCATGTACTGGTATTTCACCTACTTGTAATATCTGGCATGCTTTTGTTATTAATAAATCGCGCGCGCGTGATTAAACACATGAACTTTTTCAAAAGCTAAGCTCCTGCTCCAATATAACTCATAATCAAAACATTATGAAACCAGTATTTATAAAAGGACTTTCATTCTTCGTAATGATTGTCCTTTTTTCGTTTTCACTTATAGGACAAGAAAATAACGGCATTGAACCAGGCCGGAAGTATCCACCATTCAATCCACCTGAATCACATAATGGTTCCGGTTTGAATACTGATGCACCGGCAGGTTCCATATCTGTTGCTGAAAATGCCACCTATAACAGTTACAACCCTCAGCAACTTGTTCAGAATGTGCTGGTAACAGGGTGCCTCACTGCTACAAATGTCAGGTTCGGGTATTACAAACGCCAGGGAAACAACTGGTACTGGCATAACCATAACTGGTCATCAAATGCCGGCAACAGGCAGATGGCCTATTTCAACAAAGCTACTTCCACTTTTCCACTGGATGAAGGCATACTTTTAACAACCGGACGGGCTTCTTCGGCCATGGGCCCCAATAATACCGGTAGCCGTTCCGATCAAATAGAAGATGATGCATCGGACCCTGACCTGGCCAATATTACCAATCGTACTATGCGCGATGCTGCTGTCCTGGAATTCGACTTTATACCAGCAGGAAACACCCTTGAATTTACTTACATTTTTACTTCAGAAGAATACATCGAATACTGTGAAACTCAGTATAATGACGCATTCGGATTTTTCCTCAGCGGACCGGGAATCAATGGAACATATACCAATAACGCTGTAAACCTGGCTCTCATCCCGGTGAACATTCCAGTCTCCGTCAATACAATCCACCCTGCTGGAACTAATATAAATAACAATACTTTCCCTGCTGAAAATGCACAGTATTACCTGGATAATCCCAACGGTTCACTTACCATGCAATTTGATGGCGGAACGGTGGTACTTACTGCTACTTATCCGGTGGTCCCATGTTCTACTTACAGAATTAAAATGGCAGTCGGTGATGCTTCTGATCAGAAATGGGATGCCGGGGTGTTTTTAGGAGCCAGGAGTTTCAATTCTGAAAGCCTGAATATTACCAATTACGGCAATTTCATCCAGGATCAGAATAACATCTTTGAAGGTTGCAACAACTTCTTCAGAGTTGAAAGAGATTCATCTGACCTATCTCTGCCACAGAATGTCAATCTCATATTATCTGGTACCTGCACGAACGGAGTGGATATTCAAATTCCAGGAAACCTGCCTTTCCCTTCTGTAGTAACCATTCCTGCCAATGCAGCATATATTGACATTCCTTATATCGCCCCCACTGACGGAATCATTGATAATGGAGAAACCCTGGTTATTTCAGTGGCTACCTCATGTCCTTGTGCATCCGTTGTCCAGTATATCACCCGAACCATCGTGATCAATGAACAGGTGATCATAAATTCTGTGAACGCCATCAATGCCCAATGCAATGGACAAAGCAACGGGGCAATTACGGTAAATGCTTCCGGGGGCTCAGGGAATTATCTTTATTCAATCGATAATGGTAGTAACTGGCAAAGTCTGAACAATTTCACGGGGTTAAACGCCGGAACCTACACTATTTTAGTACGGGATCCGGGAAGTTGTTACCCGGATGCATCCGCTACTGCTGTGATTGGTGATCCCACACCTATTGTAGCTGATGCCGGACCAGATGCAGAAATTTGTCCCGGTGCAAGTGCACAATTGAATGGAAGCGGTGGTGTGATCTATAGCTGGAGCCCTTCCTATGGGTTAAATTTCACAAATGTTGCCAACCCTGTTGCTTCACCTGTCACAACTACAACTTACACACTTACAGTAACCAATGCTTCCGGGGAATGTGCATCTACAGACCAGGTAACAGTGGTTGTAAGTCCCGGACCTGTTGCTCCTTCATCAATTAGCGTTAATCGGAATATCCTTTGCAGCAATGATAACGAAAATATAACGCTGACCGCAAATGGAGGAAGTGGTAATTTATTAAGATGGTTTGCCGGCAGTTGCGGCAGTGCAACTATTGGTACCGGGACCAGTATCAGCATCCCTTCCCCTGAAATTACTACCCTATATTTTGCCCGGTGGGAAACCTCCTGTGGATATTCAGGATGTGCACAAATAACTGTAAATGTGCCCCTTCCAATCAATCTCGATAACCTTGTAATCAATAATGCCAGCTGCGAGATTGGCAATAATGGCTCTATCATCCTTGTCGCAAATGGAGGTGTATCGCCTTATTCCTATTCACTTTCACCCAACATCGGCAACCAGATAATCCCGGGTACTTTTACCAATCTCTCTCCTCAACTTTATTCAATTACCGTAACAGATGCCAATAACTGCACTTCTGTTACATCTGCCCTTGTAGAAACTTCAGCAGATACAACTGATCCTCTGATTCTCAGCTGCTCGGATCCGCAGTCAATAAATGTTCTAGAGGCTTGTTTTGGCCAGGTTCCGGATTTCACATCAGGTATTGTTGTTTCCGATGATTGCACTCCTGTAATCAATCTTATAATTAGTCAGTCTCCACCCGCCGGAAGTATTGCTCCTTTAGGAATTACACCCATAATAATTACCGTTACTGATGCATCAGGTAATTCAGCCAATTGTTCCACCAGCCTGACAATAACAGATAATCAAGGTCCAACAATTTCCGGACCTGGAAATATTATTGTTAATGCTGACCCAGGGCTTTGTTCAGCCAGTTCAGTGAATTTAGGGCTTCCTGTAGCAAATGATAATTGCGGACTTGAAAGTGTTGTGAATAATGCGCCTTCCATTTTCCCGGTGGGTAATACCCTGGTAACCTGGACAGCAACTGACCTTTCAGGATTAACAGCTACTTCAACCCAGGTAGTAACAGTAATCGACAACCAACCACCCACAATTATTTGTCCTCCTTCAGTTGTTGTGAATGCTGATCCAGGGCAATCCTTTGCAAGTGGCGTGAATTTAGGAACTCCCGTAACTTCAGACAATTGTGGAGTTGATACGACCTATAACAATGCTCCTTCGCAGTTCCCTGTGGGTAGCACTTTAGTTACCTGGACTGTGATTGATATCAATGGACTATCAGCTACTTGCACTCAAACCGTGGTTGTGATTGATGATGTTGAACCTATTGTCCTTTGCCCGCCAACGATTGAAGAGGAATGTATAACTGTGGTTCCTGCCTCCTACTCAAGCTACTTAGAATTTGTGGCAGCAGGAGGATCGGCAACAGATAATGATGGAATTGATCCTGCTAGTTTCTTCCTGGTTAGCGAAACTTCCAATAACATGGAATGCCCGGAAATTATCAGCAGGGTTTATGCAGTGGCTGATATCAATGGAAACTATAATTATTGCACTCAGTATATCATTGTGGATGATAAAACTGATCCTTTGCTTACTCCACCGGCAAGTGTAACCGTTGATTGTGCAGCCGTTCCCGGAATAGGGATTGCTACAGCAACAGATAACTGTGATCCAGATGTCACTATTACGTTTGAAGGTGAAACTCAAACACCAGGCTCCTGTCCGGATGCCTATACCCTCACCCGCACATGGAAAGCAGTGGACAACTGCGGAAATGAAGCCACTGCCAGCCAAATCATCACCGTTCAGGATGTGACTGACCCGATATTAACAATTCCGGAAGATATTACCGTTGAATGCTCAGCTATTCCTGCTTTGGGAACTGCTGTGGTTACTGCAACCGATAATTGCGATACAGAAGTCACGATTACATTTGAAGGGGAAAACCAGACTCCCGGTGCTTGTCCGGATGCTTATACAATCACCCGCACCTGGAAAGCCGTGGACAACTGCGGAAATGAAGCCACAGCCAGCCAAATCATTACCGTTCAGGATGTGACTGACCCGGTACTGACGGTTCCTGAAGATATAACCGTTGAATGTTCTGCGATTCCTGCCCTGGGAACTGCTGTTGTTACAGCAACCGATAATTGTGATACAGAGGTCACGATTACTTTTGAAGGCGAAACCCAAACTCCTGGTGCTTGTCCGGATGCCTATACCCTCACCCGCACCTGGAAAGCCGTGGACAACTGCGGAAATGAAGCTACAGCCAGCCAAATCATCACCGTTCAGGATGTAACTGACCCGGTATTGACAGTTCCGGAAGATATAACCGTTGAATGCTCTGCGATTCCTGCCTTGGGAACTGCTGTTGTTACAGCCACCGATAATTGTGATACAGAGGTCACGATTACTTTTGAAGGCGAAACCCAAACTCCCGGTGCTTGTCCGGATGCCTATACAATCACCCGCACCTGGAAAGCCGTGGACAACTGCGGAAATGAAGCCACAGCCAGCCAAATCATCACCGTCCAGGATGTAACTGACCCGTTATTAACGATTCCGGAAGATATTACCGTTGAATGTTCTGCAATTCCTGCCCTGGGAACTGCTGTTGTTACTGCAACCGATAATTGTGATACAGAAGTCACGATTACATTTGAAGGCGAAACCCAGACTCCCGGTGCTTGTCCGGATGCCTACACCCTCACCCGCACCTGGAAAGCCGTGGACAACTGCGGAAATGAAGCCACAGCCAGCCAAATCATCACCGTTCAGGATGTGACTGACCCGGTATTGACAGTTCCGGAGGATATTACCGTTGAATGCTCTGCGATTCCTGCCCTGGGAACAGCTGTGGTTACTGCAACCGATAACTGCGATACGGAGGTCACGATTACTTTTGAAGGAGAAACCCAGACTCCGGGTGCTTGTCCGGATGCCTATACCCTCACCCGCACCTGGAAAGCGGTGGACAACTGTGGAAATGAAGCCACAGCCAGCCAAATCATCACCGTTCAGGATGTAACTGACCCGGTATTGACGGTTCCTGAAGATATAACCGTTGAATGCTCTGCGATTCCTGCTTTGGGAACCGAAATCGTCACAGCCACCGATAATTGTGATACGGAGGTCACGATTACATTTGAAGGCGAAACCCAAACTCCCGGTGCTTGTCCGGATGCATACACCCTTACCCGCACCTGGAAAGCGGTGGACAACTGCGGAAATGAAGCCACAGCCAGCCAAATCATTACCGTTCAGGATGTAACTGACCCGGTACTAACAGTTCCGGAGGATATAACCGTTGAATGTGATGCAATTCCTGCTTTGGGAACGGCTGTTGTTACAGCAACCGATAATTGTGATACAGAAGTCACGATTACATTTGAAGGCGAAACCCAGACTCCCGGTGCTTGTCCGGATGCCTACACCCTCACCCGCACCTGGAAAGCCGTGGACAACTGTGGAAATGAAGCTACATCCAGCCAAATCATTACCGTTCAGGATGTAACAGATCCTGTATTGACCGTTCCGGAGGATATCACAGCTGAATGCTCTGCGATTCCTGCTTTGGGAACAGAAATCGTTACTGCTACTGATAACTGCGATACGGAAGTCACGATTACTTTTGAAGGCGAAACACAAACACCTGGTGCATGCCCGGATGCCTATACAATCACCCGCACCTGGAAAGCCGTGGATAACTGCGGAAATGAAGCTACAGCCAGCCAAATCATTACCGTTCAGGATGTGACTGACCCGGTATTGACAGTGCCAGAAGATATAACCGTTGAATGTGATGCAATTCCTGCTTTGGGAACCGCTGTTGTTACTGCAACCGATAATTGTGATTCTGATGTTACCATTACTTTTGAAGGAGAAACCCAAACTCCCGGTGCTTGTCCGGATGCCTATACCCTTACCCGCACATGGAAAGCAGTGGACAACTGTGGAAATGAAGCCACAGCCAGCCAAATCATCACCGTTCAGGACGTAACTGACCCGGTATTGACGGTTCCTGAAGATATAACCGCTGAATGTGATGCGATTCCTGCATTGGGAACTGCTTTCGTTACTGCTACGGATAATTGCGATACGGAGGTCACGATTACCTTTGAAGGCGAAACCCAAACTCCTGGTGCTTGTCCGGATGCCATACCCTCACCCGCACATGGAAAGCGGTGGACAACTGTGGAAATGAAGCCACAGCCAGCCAAATCATCACCGTTCAGGATGTAACTGACCCGGTATTAACGATTCCGAAGATATTACCGTTGAATGCTCTGCGATTCCTGCCCTGGGAACCGCTGTTGTTACTGCAACCGATATTGTGATACGGAAGTCACGATTACTTTGAAGGCGAAACCCAGACTCCTGGTGCTTGTCCGGATGCCTATACCCTCACCCGCACCTGGAAAGCCGTGGACAACTGCGGAAATGAAGCCACAGCCAGCCAAATCATCACCGTTCAGGATGTAACTGACCCGGTATTGACAGTTCCGGAGGATATAACCGTTGAATGTTCTGCGATTCCTGCTTTGGGAACTGCTGTTGTTACTGCAACCGATAACTGTGATACAGAGGTCACGATTACATTTGAAGGCGAAACCCAAACTCCTGGTGCTTGTCCGGATGCCTATACCCTTACCCGCACATGGAAAGCCGTGGATAACTGTGGAAATGAAGCCACTGCCAGCCAAATCATCACCGTTCAGGATGTAACTGACCCGGTATTGACAGTTCCAGAGGATATAACCGTTGAATGCTCTGCGATTCCTGTTTTGGGAACCGAAATCGTCACAGCTACTGATAATTGTGATACAGAGGTCACGATTACATTTGAAGGGGAAACCCAGACTCCCGGTGCTTGTCCGGATGCCTATACCCTTACCCGCACATGGAAAGCGGTGGACAACTGCGGAAATGAAGCTACAGCCAGTCAAATCATCACCGTTCAGGATGTAACTGACCCGGTATTGACGGTTCCGGAAGATATAACCGTTGAATGCTCTGCGATTCCTGTTCTGGGAACCGAAATCGTCACAGCCACTGATAATTGTGATACAGAAGTCACGATTACTTTTGAAGGCGAAACCCAGACTCCCGGTGCTTGTCCGGATGCATATATTCTCACCCGCACCTGGAAAGCGGTGGACAATTGCGGAAATGAAGCCACAGCCAGCCAAATCATCACCGTACAGGATGTGACTGACCCGGTACTAACAGTTCCGGAGGATATAACCGTTGAATGTGATGCGATTCCTGCTTTGGGAACTGCTGTTGTTAATGCAACCGATAACTGTGATACGGAAGTCACGATTACTTTTGAAGGAGAAACCCAAACTCCCGGTGCTTGTCCGGATGCCTATACCCTCACCCGCACCTGGAAAGCGGTGGACAATTGTGGAAATGAAGCACAGCCAGCCAAATCATCACCGTTCAGGATGTAACTGACCCGGTACTGACGGTTCCTGAAGATATAACCGTTGAAT
>JADJGZ010000023.1 GCA_016707785.1 Bacteroidales bacterium
ATCCTGGGTAGCATCTGCACCCCAAGAATATAAACTCCTCCAACATTTTTGAGATTATCGCCAAAGGACTGTTCTGCATTGCTTGTAAAATCATAAGAGGGAGGACAGTTACCATCAATTACTCCGGTGAAGCACTCAGGTTTCGATACTGTTTCTATGAATAACCACAATATAATAAGAGCCGGCCAATCCAACGGGCATGGGTATGATAGCTGAACCATCAATAGCTAGCTCAATATCTGTAAATGAATAGGCAGTAATTTCAGGTGAAGCACTTTCATGTAATTCAATGGTAATATGGTCCGCAATACCTGCTCCCCATTCAGGACCTGACAAACCCTGTGCCGGGTTCATTGTGCTACCGCCTGCATATAAACTCTCCAGGAATAACCTGACATTTAGGTTTTTATCAGTAGCTGTTACACTTCCGTTCTGATTAATATTATTAGTAACAGGTTCAAATGTTTCATCGAGGAATTCGGTGAATGTTACATCCAGGTTGCTGCAGCCTCCATTGTAAATGAAGGTAACCTCGTATAAAACGGTGTTGTTGGGTATGCTTAAAGGAAGCAGACTTGTCTCAATCCAGTTCGCTGAGATTAATCCTGTGGTATTATTTCCTGAATAAAACCATTCACTGGAGGGCATTTCTGAATAAAAATTGGTAAAACCGGTGAAGGTTAGTACTGAAGGATCATAAGAGAAACGAATATCAGAAGCTACTATGGGAGTGCCTGAATCGTTTGCTCCGGATAGTAAAACGGGAACATTAAAAGTTGAACCTGGTGTGGAGGTTAATGTAGGGGGGTTAAGGTAATAACTGCTTGAACAAAAGGAGAAACGCTTCCGTTTTGAAGGATGTTTCCTGCAGTTGATTATAGCTGGCATCAAGGAATTCCGCAAAAGAGATGCCCAGATTACTACTTCCTCCCAAATAGGTGAAACTGACTTCATACAAAACAGTATTGTCCGGAACTTCTAATGTGCTAGATTAGGGTTCTATCCAGTTGGCTGAAATAAGCCCTGAAGTATTGTTTCCTGAGTAAAACCACTGGCTGGAGGCATTGCAGAGTAAAAATTACTGAATTCTATAAAGCTTAATACGGAAGGATCAAAAGGTAAACCTGATGTCAGCCGCGCTTATAGAGTGTCTGATACACTTGCTCCTGAGAGTGTTACAGGAACCGTGATAATTGAGCCTGGTGTTGGGGTAAGTGTTGGCAGCGAAACAGTAATCTGGCTGAAAACTGAAATCGCCATTGCCAAAAATAAAAGAGTAAAGAAAGATTTTTTCATGGGAATATGGGTTTTTGGGTTTTTGGGTTAAAGGGAGTAGGAGAGGCCCACTGAGAAACTTCTTCCGGGATAGAATGATTTGACTTTGATTTTGGCATCCTCAGTTAATGTTTCTGAGGTCATCACCTGCTGGGTTAGATATTCTGAATCCAGCAAATCTTTTGCACCTATTTTAATCTGAAGAGATTTACCCACTTTTTTGATGAGTGTAAAGTCCAGATTATGTCTGGGCATTTCATAAGAATTGGGCTTTTCAGGTGTTCCAATCCCTATAATTCTTTTACCGAAAATATTGTAAAGCACACTAAGCGCTAGGTCGCCACTCTCATTCTGATAGTAAATACCTGTATTGATGATGAAAGGTGATTGCCCATACATAGGCCTGTTATTGTCGCGTACAAAGTCCAGATCTGTTTCAACCTTGCAATGAATGAGTGACGCATTAGCAACGAGGGTAAAATTTCTTAATATTTTAAAGAAGTTATTATTGGTTCCCAGGAAGCTGAGGCTCTTTCTGATGTCCAGTTCAAATCCAATGCTTTTTGCCCTGATTGCATTAATGTAACGTAGGTCCCATTCACCGCTTGAAGCTGGTGTCCAGGTGGCTTCAATCGGGTTTTGAAATTCTTTATAAAATCCACCAATGGAGATCATTTCACCCGGACTGGGATACCATTCAAGGCGGGCGTCATAATTATTTATATAACAGGATTTGATCGTATCGTTTCCATAAACCACCACATTTTCCTGGAAATCATAAAAAGCAAATGGCGCCATTTCCCTGAACTCCGGGCGGTTGATGGTTTTGCCATAAGCCAGCCTGAATAAGACCTTCTTGGAGAGGTTGATGGTCATGCTGGCTGATGGAAAGAAATTCAAGGTATCGGAGGTAATATTGGGTGTCAATGAATCATTTTTTGATTGGAATCCGGATAAAACCAGGTGATACTTTTCCGCTCTTACACCGGCATATACATTGATGAAACTGGTAACAGGGATTTTTAATGATATATACCCTGCAACAAGACTGTTGTTGGCTTTATACCTGTACCTGGAGTTATAAACTTCTTTATACATCACTCCGTCAGTAAAATTGAAATTTGATATATTATATACACTATCAATAGGTTGCATGAGTATGGTCTGATTGAATACCCCTGGTTTAGCCCATACAATGCCAAAAGGTCTTATGTAGAAATCACGCTTACGGTTTTCAATGAATGACCCGATTTTAATTTCCAAGGTGAAGTTCCCTATCTCAATTTTATGATTATAGTTGAGATTCAGGTTAACAATATGTTCCTGTACTCTCGAAAATAATCTGGCATTGGCATCAGAATTTGGATTAAATGAATATTCCAACTGATTGGGATAATAGGAAGTATCAGATGTTTTTGTTGAATAATAGGTTATCAGTCTTACATCGGGTTCCACCCGGTTTGCATACGAATACCCTGCATTCCAGGTGAAGGTTGAGACATCATCTCCAAATTTATGCTCACCTCCCAGGTTGCCTGAATATATAGTCTTGCTTACATACCCTAATTGAGTTTTGAAGATTTTGTTGTCATCTCTGTAGTGATCCAGTCCATTTCGGATCGTTGTCGTGGATTTTCCTTTTTGGTTCAGTAGATTCCTGAATTCAATGATGTTTTTACCAAAGGATACTGACCAGTTATGCAGGCCCCCAATTTCAATGGAATGACTGTATTGATCATCAGAATAATTCTTTGAATAGGTCACTCCTTCATTAGTGGTTCCATAGGATTCAACAGAAGAACGTTCAATTCTTTCTGAATCATAGGAAGTTTTATAACTAAGAGCTGTAATATTCCCGACTTTTATTGTTTTAAGATTGAATAGTCGGGAGATATCAACATTGAACCTATTGTCGAATGGAGCTTTTATTTGCGATGTAGAGGATACCGTGCTGAATGATTTAGCAATTTCAAGCATACGGGCTTTCTTGGCTGCTTGCTCCTCTAAAGTGCCGGAGTTGTAGCTCTGGATTTGAATCATCTCTTCTGTGGAAGGGATATTGCCCGGTAATGATCGCATGCCATTGTCAAAGCCCAGCCAATCTGTTTTACTTCCTTTGTATTTTTCAAAATCCTTGAAAGTAGTTCCCTGGTTATAAGTAGCTGAATATCCAAATGATATATTGTTCTTTTCTGGTAAATTCTTTGTGAAAATCTGGATCGCTGCTCCGGCGAAATCAGCTGGTAATTCAGGCGCCGGTGTTTTATACACTAGTATATTATTAATCAAATTGCTGGGTATTACATCAAATGAAAATGCCCTTTGATCAGTTTCAGTAGAAGGGGTGGAAGAATTATTCAACCACACAGAATTATACCGTTCAATTAAACCACGAACCACAACAAATCGGTTATCCATAATGGTGATCCCGGGCACCCTTCTAATAACCTCAGAAGCATCTTTGTCCTGCGATCGCTGTATTTGCTGTGAAGAAATTCCTGAAACAATGAGGTTACTTTGTTTGATTGAACTGATGATAGAAACATCAGTATTCGTTCTTCTTCTTTCAACAACCGTCACACCTCCAAGTACTTGAGTTACCTGCTGCAAAAAATGATCAATCACTACAACCTTGCCATTCTGAACTTTTATACCTCTTATTGTATCTGTCCTGTAAGAGATATAGGAGATCGCTACAGAATAGGCTCCGGCTTTCAGATTCGGAATGGTAAAATTCCCATCGAGGTCAGTGGTTGCACCGGTTTGAGTACCAACTATAATAACATTGGCCCCTGGAATGGTTTCATTAGTTTTGATGTCCTTTACTGTGCCCTGGATAGTGCCTTGAGCAAAAGATAAAGTGAACTGTATGAATAGCAGTTGAATAATCGTAATAATGGTTCTTTTTCCCACAAATTCTTATTTTGCAGCAAAGATATATTCAGCATTTTCCAACTATGTTAGCACTGTATTAAGTGTCTATATTCATATTGTTAACCATTTTGTTGAATCGAATTCTTAATATTAATACAATATCTTCTTAATGAATAGTACTCTGGCAGTGGATACTTTTACCTTAAATCTGTAGACAGACGAATCCTCCAAAAATCAAAATTTAATAAAAAGAGAAGATGAAGAAATTGTTATTCATAATAATGTTGGTTGCAGTCACATTGGGAGTCAAGGCACAAATGCTTGAAAATGTTGAAGGGTATTATTATATGGAAGGGATGTTATATAGTGGTACATATATTGAATATTGGCCCAACAAGAATATCAAACTTAAACAGAATATCCTGAATGGACTTGATGATGGTATTACAGAACAATACTTTGAAAATGGCAAAATTAATGAACAACGGTCTTACCTTGAGGGCCAGAAACATGGGAATTGGTATGTGTATAATGGAGAAGGTGTAAAAGTATCAGAAGCCAATTACAGACATGGTCTTAAGAATGGAATCTGGCATATCTGGAGTGATAAGGGTAAGTTACTTTATGAAATGTACTATAGCAATGGAGAGAAAGTAGGTAAATGGATGATATGGGATGAAGAAGGTAAAATAGTCATGGAGCGCCAATACTAGTGATGAGTTAAATGTGAAAATGAGCCAAAGGCTCCCCTTCGGGGCAAAGGTCAAAATCACTATAATTCAGGATATTATTCAATTCATTTTCGTCATTTTAAACTAAATATAATAGTAGTATTGATTTCCGAATAGAACATTATTGTCATTTATAACGCAACAAATTCATGTTGCGAAGGCATCAAATCTGAAAGCAATGTGATTATATAATCTGCGATGATAATGGGAAGCATTATCATCGCAGATTCAGTATTAATTAGCTTCTATCAGATTAAGAAAATTTTCCAATAAACTTGATATGTTTGAAAGGTATAAGGAACTTGAATGGGACAAAAAAAAGCTGCCTGATTGGCAGCTAAGCATCATGAAATGATGATATGGAAGCTTATTTAGCTGATTTCAATTTAATATCAACAGCTGTATTTTTTCCTTTTTCAATTTTGATGTCATCTAACAGGCTTTTATCATATGAAATCATTGATAAAACTACATCATAAGTGCCTGTTGGCAGGTTATTAAAATTGAAATTGCCATCCAGATCTGTATAAGTTTTAATCGTAGTGTTCATTATAGTTACTTCTACACCGGCAAGCGATTCACCTGACCTGGAATCTAATACTTTTCCACTCAGGGTAGTCTGTGCTGTAGATGGATTATTGGTTGGTTCATTGGTTGCATTACTCATCGAGGTGCTGAGAGCGAGCAAACCACATATAATCATAGAAATAATGCTGAGTTTTCTCATTTTTTTGGATTTTCAACAAAAGTAAGTCCGCAAAACCGGATGCATATTACCGGATTATTAATTAATAATTAATTCACTTTTTAGAATATTTGGGCTTGCTGATAGAAGTTTCTAAACTTTTTGATACCATCAAGGAACGTGTAATCAATCCCCTTATCCTTTGAGGCTAAAAATTAAAATTTTGATTGCAGGGATGAATAATGGTCAAAAAATATTTCTTAATATCTTCTTAACAAATAATTTACAATTGATTAGGATGTTTGTATCCTGTTAAAGTGTAAAAATGGCAAACGTGAATAAATATAGAATACTGCTAGCTGATTTTGATCTGGAAATTATGTTTTTCTATGCAAAACATCTTGAGAATTCTGGTTTTGAAGTAAAAACCTCAAGTAATGGGATAGATGCCTGGAATAAAGCAATGGTTTTTCATCCCGATGTTATCATCCTTGATTTGATGAATACTGAACAACTAGGGCTGAAAGTATGTAAGCAAATTAAAACCAGTATGCTTCTGAAGAATGTAGCAACCATATTACATACTTCGGTAAATGAAGAGAGTTTAAATCATTCGGTATTGAAAGCTTTTGTTGATGAAATCCTGCAGAAACCGGTTATGCCGGAATTGATGGAAAGAGCTATTCATAATGTTGTGAAGACCATAGTCAATGGTCACACTACAAGAAATATTCTGGATTTCGACAACCTTTCCATTGACCTTGAAAGCTATTCGGTTACTAAAGCCGGTATTTCAATTGAATTAGCTAAAAGAGAATTTGATTTATTGCTGTTGTTTGCCAGTAAACCAGGCAAATTATTCACCAGGAAAGAAATCATAGATCATATATGGAATGGTAAGGAAAATGAAGATGACCGGATACTTGATGTTTATATTGCAAAGCTGCGAAGTAAAATAGGGAAGGAGCTTATACACACCAGGAAAGGAGTAGGGTACTCACTCGTTATTACAGCTTAACCAACGATCTAATTGTACTTGCTTTGGACAACCAATTTAATCAAACTTTAGCTTCTGAACTTACTCTGTTTCTGGAATCGGAGCAATTCATTTTTCCTAAGCATGAAGAAGTTCATATTGATCTGCATTGCCATGATTATAACAGTAATATACCTGATGAGTTACTAGGAAGAATATTAAATGTGCCAGAAACCTGGCTTCCAACAGATAAATTAATCCAAAGCCTTGCGAGGAATGGTTCAGACGCATTTACAATTACAAATCATAATAATGCGAGGTCTTGCTTCGAATTGTTGGATAAAGGATTAGATGTTTTGGTTGGAGCGGAGTTTAGTTGTACTGTTCCCGATTTTGATACAGGGATCCATGTTCTTACTTATGGGTTTTCTCCTGACCAGGAATTGAAACTTAATAAACTCAGGAAAAACCTTTATAGTTTTCTCGAATATACCGCTGCAGAAAATATTCCCACAACATGGGCACACCCTTTATATTATTATAAATCCTCAGGAAGTCCACCACTGGTATTTTTTGACAAATTAGCCTTACTATTTGAGCGATTTGAAGTACTGAACGGACAGAGGGATACCTGGCAGAACTTATTGGTCAAACATTGGATTGATACACTTAATGAAGATAAACTTCAAAAACTCTCACAATCGTTTGGCATTAACCCTGAGCAATACTGCAGAAACCCAATAAAAAAGAGCTACTCTGGTGGATCTGATAGCCATATGGGAATTTTTTGTGGTATGACCGGAACAAGGTTATACGTTCCGGGGTTATCTGAAAGAAAGAAATCAGAGCCCTTATCCAGCCTTTGTCTGGAGGCTATAAGGGAAGGAAGGATGGCTCCATATGGAAATCACCATCATAGTGAAAGAATGACAGTTACTTTCCTGGACTATTTTAGCCAGATTGCACTAAATGGAAAAGATCCCGGACTGATGAGATTGATTCTCCATAAAGGCTCGCTGAATCAGAAAATGATTGCTATGCTGGTTTCAAATGGTTTTGCTGAACTTCGGAGACATAAGGTTACCATGAACTTTATCCAGTTATTCCATGAGAGTTTGACGGGCCAGGCTCCGCATTTTACAAAGCGCTGGTTTGTCCCTAAGGTTTACAAACCTGTATTTGATGAAGTAACCGGAATTGCTCATCATTATAATGAACAGAAAACTGAACTGGCCTCTGTTTACCAGGAGTCAATTTCTGCAATCTTCAGCAACCTGATGAAAGTTTTAAGTGACCGGCTTTCAATCAAACTGCAGGTACTTGGCAAAGAACATAAACTTCAGGATATTGACCTGGCCGGATTACTGGAAAAACTTGAATTGCCAAGTGAACTGCGATCATTTCTAAATGATGGTAAAAAAACAACCACGTTTGCCGATTCCTCCATGAAAGTACCGGATATTGCATCTTTCCTTGATGGACTCTCATTTCCTTTCCTGGCTTCTACAGTTATCCTTAGCGCTCATTTTACCAGCTCCCATGTATTATACAAATCAAGGGAACTCATGAACGATTTTTCCGAAGCTCTAGGAAAATTGAAGCATCCCAAACGTATGTTATGGCTTACTGATACCTATGATGATGCAAACGGGGTTTCAACTGTTCTCAAATCCATCCTAAAACATATACAGCTTAACAACCTTCCCATCGATATCCTCGTTTGCAGCAACCACGTTAAATCAGAGGATCACCTGGTAGTAATCAAACCTATTAACGAATTCGTTTTACCTTTCTATAAACAACAACCATTCAGGATACCCAATTTCCTTGAATTGAATACTGTATTCCAAAAAGGAGAATATGATAGGGTAATGTGCTCAACCGAAGGAGTAATGGGACTTGCAGCCTTATACCTGAAATATGCTTATACCATTCCGGCATTTTTTTACATTCACACAGATTGGATTACGTTTGTGAAAAAGGTACTCACTCTCGATAAAGCAAGTAATGATCGTGTAAAAAGAATTATAAGAGCATATTACAAATTATTCGATAAACTATTTGTTTTGAATACTGATCAAAAACTATGGCTTACTGGAAAAGATGGAGTTCAGAGAGTCGTCTGTTTGTAATACGGCACAGTGGGCTGAACCATGCTTCTATAAAAGGGATGTTTCAAAAGCAGAAACGCTGTTATTGGAGCCGGAATCAAAAGTCCTTTTATATGCAGGGAGACTTAGTAAAGAAAAAGGTGTACTCGAGTTACCAGAGATTTTTGAAACACTTAAGCAGGAGTTTCCATTCCTTAAATTGATCATTGTAGGCACAGGGCCTGCTGAAGAAGAATTGAAAGTAAAAATTCCCGATGCAGGATTCTATGGTTGGAAAGATCATGAATCCCTGGCGAAAATATATTCCTGTTCTGACTTGCTACTGCTGCCTTCAAAATTTGATACATTTAGTTGTGTAGTTCTGGAAGCACTGAGTTGTGAATTACCGGTTGTAGCCTATAATACTAAAGGTCCAAAAGATATTTTAACGCATGGAGTGAATGGATTCCTGGTCAGAACTACGCATGGATTTATAAATGCGATTGCTGAATACCTCCGGCAACCTGAAATACACGCCAATCTCAGGAAATCCGCTTTGGAAAGGTCAAAAGATTATAGCTCCACTCAAATCATGGATAAACTTATGATTGATGTCGGATTGATAAAATCAGACAACTCTTATTATGGTATCCCAGCTTTCGAATAAAGATTGGGTTTGGTGGAAACATGGGATTATTTACCATATATATCCTCTGAGTTTCAAGGATTCAGATAACGATGGATTTGGTGATCTTCAAGGTATCATAGACTCCCTGGATTACCTGGTTAATCTGGGTATTGATGCAATCTGGCTTTCACCCATTTTCCAATCTCCTTTTAATGATTTTGGTTATGATATATCTGACTTTTGCTCTATTGATCCAAGATTCGGAACCATGGACGACTTCAGGTGCTGGAAAAGGCGCATAAAGCTGGATTAAAAGTGGTTCTGGACCTTGTTATGAACCACACTTCCGACCAACATCCCTGGTTCATGGAATCTAGCTCTTCCCTGATAACCCTAAAAGCAACTGGTATATCTGGCATACAGGGACTGGGAATTCCAGACCAAATAATTGGAAATCTGCAACGGGAGGTGCCGCATGGACTTTCCATCCACAAAGGAGACAATATTATTACCACTCTTTTTTTAATAACCAACCCGATCTCAACTGGAGAAATAAGGAGTTGAAACAAACATTCTTCGACCAGGTTAGCTTCTGGCTGGATATGGGTGTGGATGGTTTCCGATTAGATGTGATCAACCTTGTTGTTAAAGATAAAAAATTCAGGAATTCCCCTTTCCTGGCGTTATTTAAAGGGAGAAACAGTAAATCCTACACCCGTAATCGCCCCAAATCCTACAAAATTGTTGCTCAACTACGTAAACTAATTAATAATTACGAGAATAGGTTACTTATTGGAGAAATATATACTCCTCCCCCTGGCGATGCATCACTGGTGGCTAGTTACCTGGGAAGTAAAAACAACTGTTACACCTGGCCTTTGATTTCTCTATCATGTTTCGCAGGTGGAGCGCTGTTCAGTACTTTAAATGCATTGACAGATGGATTCAGAATATCCCACAGGATGGTTGGCCATGCTATGTCATGTCAAATCATGATTTATCAAGATACATCAACCGCTTTGGTTTTGGCTGGAACAGGGATAAAAAGGCGAAAATCATCGCTACTCTTTTACTGACCTTAAAAGGTACACCCGTATTATATTACGGGGATGAAATTGGCATGCGAAACACCAGGATTCACCGCAAGAACTTAATGGACCCTCTGGGGAAAAGATACTGGCCTTTTTATAGTGGCAGAGATAAAAGTCGCACTCCTATGCAATGGAATAGCCTTGATTTTGCTGGGTTTAGCGAAGTGAAACCCTGGCTTCCGGTGAATAATGATTATCCTTCACGTAATATTCAGGATCAGTTGGCAGATGATAATTCTTTGCTGAATTTTTATATGAAACTATTAAAATAAGGAAGAATAACAAAGGCCTTCAATTTGGGGAGTGGATTCCTGCTATCAATGGGAATAAAAGTATAATGGCTTACTACAGAAAAACCGAAGAGGAAGTATTTCTTATTACTCTAAATTTTTCCCGGTTTCAGAAAAAAATAGGAATTTCATCTCAAAAAATGCAGGTTTTACACTCTTCCCACCGAAAGCAAGGCATTATTGAGCTAATGGATAAACTTGTTCTTATGCCCTATGAAGCAACAGTGTTCATATCAGTTGGATCTGAGCATATTAATAATGATTAATCATTTTGCATGATGCCATACCGGAATAGCATCTCTTTGGGTATGCTTACATACCGAAATACAATGGGTACTACAACGATGGCTGAAGTAACTATTTTTAAGGATAAAAGGCAGATAAAGAGAAGGAAAAGAAATTGTAATCAGGACTGCTTCAGCAATCAGAAAAGGAATTATTATTTCCATGAAGAGAGTAATCATTCTATAGCCGGGCTGAATTGAAAATGCAATTTTTGAGGTCGCAAGGAACAAAGGAGTTATCCAATAGCCAAAAATCAAAAGCATAAAAATACTGATCAGTAACAGGATCATCTCACCCAGATCATAAGTGCTACTCATGAAAAACCACATTGTAGCATATAATGCTTCTGTCCGTGTGATGATACCAACGATAACAGACCCAAAAAACAGGTTAAACCCATGAACGCAAATCCAGAGTGAAAGCAATCGCGTAAAATGATGTTTTATTGATGAGCCAAGAAAGAGGGATCGGGATGCAAGTGATAATACCAGGCAAATAATGGGCCCCGATAGAAAAATAATTATCAGGGCATACTTTGTGTAAAGAGGGGAGCCTGTTGCTAATGGATACGTGAACTGAAAGGCATTCCAGCCTATAGGAATTGAGAAAAGGCGAGCCACTGAAATAGTAGTCAGTTCGTACACTGAATAGAGAAATATAAAGCTTACAATAGCTGCTAACAGGGAAAAGTAAAGTGATTTTATATAATGATTTCGTAAATCTGAGCTCTTCATTACCGAAATTAATGCCTTCCTAAATGCCTGGTTGCGATTTCTTTTAACTATGATTGCTTCATTCCCGAAATTTCTCATAGGACGCTTGAAATCTGCTGAATTTGCTGACGATTTTTTAGTCCCAAATATCGAAAACACTTTCCTCTTAAGTGTTTGCCATCGTTTTCGCCTGTAGTGTCTTCTGAAATTCCGTCTTAATTCCTTATCAGGATTTTTCATTGCTAAGTTATTTATAGGAAAAGTGGAGTGAGTTAAGAATTGATGGCCCTTTATCAGGCATTCTTTTTATATCATTTATGGACGGAGCTGAAAGATTGCCTTAGAGACAGGCACGCGAAATTACTTCTGATCTATTCCTGCCATGTCAATATCGAATGAACTAATTATTAATTCTTAATTATTAATACAGACACCTCCTTCTTCCGTCAATTATTCTTTCCGGCTTTTTTACAGGCTAGCAGAGAAGTTATTGGAGGATATATTTCTGCGTTTGTAATTGCTTAACAAATCAATAACATATTGTCATTTTCTCGTAATACTCGGAGTATACTTTTGCCACCAAACCAATACCTAAACCCTAATAAAAAAATTATGAAAAAAAATCTTCTTTCTCTTGTGCTCATCGTTTGGGCCTGTGTGTATGGAACCGCCCAGATCACAGATTCTTACTTTGATAAAGTAAACTATGTGGGCGCTTTTGGTAAATCTGACTGGACACAGGGTTGGTCAAACTTCAATCCTAATCAGACAATTTACCCAACACCAACTGTTACCATAGGTAATGGAGCATCAACACCAGGTGTTGCTGCCAACGAAATTACAACGGATACCCGTTGGTCATCAAGTAATTCTCCTTTGGTGGGTAATGCCTCTTTCTCAAATGCAAACCTGTCAAATAGTTTTTTTGAGCAGGTAAATTTTGTTGGGGCTTTCGGTACTTACGACTGGACACAAGGTTGGGCTAACTTTAACCCACAATCAACGGTTTACCCTTCAGCAACCGTTGTTGTTCCAGCCGGACATATTACAACGAATACTACATGGACTAACACAAACACCTATTTATTAAATGGATGGGTGTATGTTGACGCCGGAGCAACTCTTACCATTCAGCCAGGTACAATTATCAGGGGCGATCTCACAAATCAGGGAGCGTTGATTATAGAACGTGGTGGTAAACTAATGGCCGAAGGTACAGCTGCTCAACCTATTGTATTCACTTCCAATTCTGCTGCTGGTGCCAGGAATTATGGCGACTGGGGTGGTGTTATTATATGTGGTCGTGCTACCATAAACCCAGCAGGTGGTGAGGCTCAGATTGAAGGAGGAGTTGGTTCTTACTTTGGAGGAGGTTCAACCCCAAATGATGCCGACAATTCCGGGACACTTAAATATGTACGTATTGAATTCCCGGGTATTGCTTTTTCTGCTAACAATGAAATTAATGGTCTTACAATGGGTGGAGTAGGCAGTGGTACTACTATTGATTATGTTCAGGTTTCCTATAGCGGTGACGACTCTTTTGAATGGTTTGGCGGAACTGTTAACAGCAAACACCTTGTCGCATTCCGTGGTTGGGATGATGAATTTGATACAGATTTTGGTTTCAAGGGATTAATTCAGTTCGCAGTTTCACTCAGAGATCCTGCTGTTGCTGATGTCTCCGGTTCAAATGGTTTCGAGTCCGACAACGATGCTTCAGGTTCAACAAATACCCCAAGTACACACCCTATTTTCTCCAATGTGAGTATTTTCGGCCCATTAGCTACTCCTTCAACACCTTTTAATTCAAACTTTAAAAGGGCTTTACACCTGCGCAGAAATACAACATTATGTGTTTACAACTCTGTTTTCTCCGGTTTCCCGGTTGGTTTATACATTGATGGAAATAATACCCAGGCAAATGCCAACAGCAATCTGTTGCAAATGGAGAATTGCATCATGGCTGGTATGACCACAAATTTTGATGTGCCTTCTGGACAAACATGGAATGCTGCTGCAGCTCAAACATGGTATAACGATCCTTCACGTCATAACCAGGTACTTTCCGGTAATGCTGCTCTTACCCTTGTAGATCCTTTTAACCTTACTGCTCCAAACTTCCTTCCTGCAAAAACCATCTATAAAATCGACGGATGGATTTATGTAAAGAATAATGCCACCTTAACAATTGACCCGGGCACAATTCTCCGTGGCGACAAAACAAACAGAAGTGCCCTTATTATAGAACGTGGTAGTAAACTGAATGCTATCGGAACCGCCACAGAACCTATCATCTTTACCTCCGGAGAGCCTGCTGGTGCTCGTGCCAATGGTGATTGGGGCGGTGTAATCCTTTGCGGAAATGCAACAGTTAACCTAACCGGTGGTCAAGGTACAATCGAAGGTGGTGTTGGGTCATTATATGGAGGTACAAACGATGCTGATAACTCCGGTTCATTAAAATACGTACGAATTGAATATCCAGGTTATGCCTTTGCTGCCAATAATGAGATAAATGGTTTAACGATGGGGGGAGTTGGATCAGGCACCAGTATTGATTATGTTCAGGTTTCCTATTCAAATGATGATTCTTACGAGTGGTTTGGTGGTACTGTAAATGCAAAACATCTTGTGGCTTTTGCCGGACTTGACGACGACTTTGACACTGACAATGGTTTTCGGGGTAAAGTGCAGTTTGCTGTTACACTTAGAGATCCTAACCTTGCAGATATTTCTGGTTCAAATTCCTTTGAGTCTGATAACAATGCTGCCGGTGATGCTTTAACTCCTTTAACCAATCCTACTTTTAGCAATGTAAGCAGTTTTGGTCCTCAACCAACAGTGGGTGCCGCTTGTAACTCAAACTACAAACGTAGTATGCACCTTAGGAGAAATACAAATATCGACATACATAATTCAATTTTCCTCGGATGGCCTGTTGGTCTTTATATTGATGGCAATAACACTATGGCTAATGCCAACGCAAACAATCTGCAAATTGAAAATTCTTTCCTCGCAGGGATGGCCACCAATTTCGCTGTTCCTTCAGGTCAAACCTGGTCAGCAACCGACGAACAGAATTGGTTCCTAAGCACTTCTTCACCTGATCGTAACAACGCAACCTATACAACAGCTGCCGACCTTCAGATTATTGATGGTTTCAACCTTACTTCTCCAAACTTCCTTCCTCTGTCGAGTTCACCAGTATGGGGCGCTTCAGTCTGGTCAAGGACTGTGACAGGTGCTTTAACTTACGATAATACTGCCAGTACTCCACTAAATTCAACAACTGTTTATCTGAAAACACAGGCTGGTACTATACTCGAGACTGCTACCACCGATGCAAGTGGTAACTTCCTTTTCAATACCATTGATGGTGTTTATGTCCTCGATGCAAATACTACTAAATCATGGGGTGGTGTTGGTCTTCCCGACGTTATCCAATTGCGCCGTTTTATCGCAAGTCAGTTAACTCCTACTGCTTTGCAATTTAAAGCAGGTGATGTTAATAAGAGCTCAACAGTAACTGTTGCCGACGTTGTTTATCTCCGTCAGAAAATTGCCTTATTGAATCCTGCACAATGGACCGTTTCAGATTATGTATATGATAATCCTACAGTCACTATATCAGGATCGGGCATTGTTCAGAATATCAAAGCCCTTTGTGGTGGTGATGTAAACAATAGTTATGTTCCTGCTGCTAAATAATCAGACTGAAAACCCTTAAACCCAAAGCAATGAAAAAGATATTTATAACTTGTGCTTTCATGCTTTCAGTCATGATTGCAGCTATAGCCCAGCCTTCAGTTACTGTGGGTACTGTAAATGGTACTACCCAGGGACAGGTAATATCCGTTCCAGTAACTGTAACTGGTTGCGATGCCACCAATGGTGGTACCGGTATAGTTGGTTTGGAGATGCATATCTCCTATACCAGCGCTGTCCAATACTTTGGTTACACAAACCTGTATTCTGGCTTCTCTGTTGGCGATTGCAATTTCAATGGTGTAAGTAATCAGTTTGTTGGGCTCTGGAGCTCACCAACACTTCTTCCTTATAATATTCCTAATGGTACTGTATTGTTCGAAATTCAATTCATGGCAAAACAAGGTGGGACATCTCCCCTTAATTTCATGAATGTTGGAAATCAGACCATACTTATGGATGCTAACTTCGACGTAATTGCAACAGCTACCTGGACAAATGGCTCAGTTGCCCTGCCAGCGCCTGCAGCTATTACCACCTGGAACAGCGCAACTGCTCAATCATGGACTACTGTGGCCAATTGGAGCAATGGTTTGCCTGGACAAGGTTCAAATGCAGTTATTGGAACCGGTACTGTGACCATGGATAATTCAAATATGATTTGCCAAAACCTGACTGTAAATGCTGGTGCAGCCTTAACAATCAATAGTGGTGTAACAGTATCAGTTCCTGGTAATTTTACACTGGACTCAGATGCAAGCAATACCCGCACAGGTTCCTTTATCAACAATGGTACCCTCAATGTTACTGGTCAAAGAAGTGTGAAAAGATGGATTGCCGGTGGTAAGAACCATTTTATCTCAACTCCTCTTCGTCTGGGTACAACAGTAAATACCTTGTATGTTCCTGCCAATTCAGGTTGGGCATACCGTTGGAATGAACCAACAGGAGCCTGGGTTAACCTGGTTTCGTTTACTGAACCTATTCAGGTAGGATATGGTTATGTAGTAAATTATAACCTGAATCAAACCTTGAATTTCGCCATTACTGACAATCCAGGGTTCAATGCAGGAAACAGTTATAATCCAACAACCTCTTATACCTCTGCAAATGGCTGGAATTTGGTAGGAAATCCTTACCTGGCTTCTCTGAACTGGAATGGTACAGGTTGGACTAAAACCAAGATCGATGCTACAGTTTACTATTATAACGGTACAACATACGCATCATGGAATGGAACTACCGGCACAAACGGCGGTACTCAGTATATTCCGGCAATGCAGGGTTTCTTTGTTCATGCCAACGGATCAGGCCCAAACATTGTAATACCTAAAGCTTCACTTGTTCATAATTCACAGACTTACTACAAAGAAAGTATAGCTAACCTTCTAAGGTTGCGTATTGAAGGTAATTCATACACTGATGAAGCTGTAATTATGTTTGACGCTAATTCAACTTCTGAATTTGATACTGAATTCGATGCCTATAAACTAATGAGCATGAATGAAGAAGTGCCTCAGATTTATTCAACCACTTCTGATGACAATCTCTCAATAAATGTTCAACCAGAGATTGTTTACAATATGAATATCCCACTTGGTATTAAAATCGGAGTGGCTGGTACTTATAAGTTAAAAGCTGAAGATATAACCTCATTCGGTGCAGATGTTGCCTTATTTATAGAAGATCTTTCAACAGGCAGTATCATTGATCTGAGATCCACACCTGAATACACTTTCGAAGCAATGACAGGTGATTCCGAAAGATTCAGAATCCGTTTTGAAAAATCAACAGGGTTGGAATCCAATCAGGGAGCAAATTCCAGTGTTTTTGCCAATGGTAAGAATATAATCGTTTCAAACCTTAGCGGTGTTGCTGAAGTATATTCAGTATCAGGCCAGAAAATTACTTCAATGCAATTGTCAGACAATTCATTGAATACTATTGACCTGGGGTATGCTGCAAATGGGGTTTATCTCGTGAAAATCATATCTGGTGAAGATACATTCATCACAAAAGTGCTGGTTAAATAATTTAGTGTTCGACACCTAAGATTTACTACAATGAAAAAAATATCTAGAAATATATTAGTGGCAATAGTACTGGTTGCAGCTGCTCTGATACTTGAGCCTGTGCAAGCACAACCCCCAACACCAAATACCGGAAATAATGGTGGTGTAGCTATGGGTGGTGGACCGGGAAATGCACCCATCGATGGTGGAATTGCTATCCTTATGACTTTGGCTGTTAGCTATGGTTTCAGGAAAGTTAAATTGTTAAACAAGAAAGAAGAGAGTTCTAATTAAACGAAGCTGAACATAGATTGAAAGATGCTTTACCAAACACTTTTTATGTGTTTGGTAAAGCTTTTTGAGTATACAAAAACTAAATATGGAAGATAAAATGAGAAAGACGAGTTTGTTATTGTTTGCCTTGAGTTTGTTCACATTTATTCAGGCGCAGGTTACTGTGAAAATCGGAAATACTATTGAAGCTGATCCCGGTACCATCATTCATGTGCCAATCTCTGTCACAGGCGTTGATGCATCCACTGCTGGTATTCCCATAACTGCAATGGAATTACATATCAGCTATACGAGCAGCTATCTGACCTATGATTCAACCCTGAATTTCAATACCCTTGTACCGGTTGAACAATGGTTTTATGGAATAACTGAAGTGGAATATAGCACCAACTGGATCGAACCAGGCCTGAATCCATTGAGTATACCTGACAATACCATATTGTTCGAAATTTCATTTCTATATTTAGGTGGAACCACAACATTAGAGTTTATACCTGAAAAATGTGAGTTCCTGGACAATGCATACAACAAAATTGAAGGCGTACAATTCATAAATGGGCAGGTTACACCCTCTTCAGGTTCAGGCATCTCCAGATGGAATGGAGTAGGTTCCTGGAATACAGCCGCTAACTGGAGCAACGGAATTCCTGGTGAAGGTACAGTTGCTCTTTTAGAAACAGGCACTCTTATGGTAGAATCGAATGCCGTATGTAAGGCGCTCACTGTCAGTAACAACACTCAATTGAATGTTCTTCCGGGTTTTTCACTCACCATTGACAGTACCTTTAATAATGAGGGCAATTTTCTAATTTCATCCAATGAAACAGGAACAGGCTCATTAATAGTAAACAGGGAAATGATTGGAAGTGGTAGTTTTCAGGCTGACCAATTCATGGATTTTGGAGTAGGACGAAAATATCTGATATCTTCGCCTGTTGAGAGTGTAACCGCCGGGACTCTTGCCGGAGTTGGTACCGAAGAATACCTCGAAAATGGAGGCAACTGGACTCCTTTGAACACAAATACTCAATTAATTACAGGTACAGGATACAGGGCCTCTGGCTCAGGTGAAGTAACCTTGAATTTTTCAGGCGATTTTGCTGTAAATAATAAGGTGATCACTAACCTCGATTTTTCCAATCCTCTGGCAGGAAAAATGAAAGGAATGAACCTGATTGGAAATCCTTTCCCTTCTGCGATAGCCTGGAATCAGGGAGATTGGGTGAAAAATAATTTGGATTACTCAATTTATGCATGGAATGGATATAAATATGTATGCTGGAATGGTCAGATTGGTTCGTTTACTGATGGCGTTATCCCTTCAATGCAAGGATTCTTTGTAAGATGTAACTCACAAAATGCTGCATTGACAATTCCTGCAAATTCAAAGTTACACAGCAACCTTCCTTACCAGAAATCGATCGAAAGTGTCGAGAATCTTTTCACTGTGAAAATAGAAAAACAGTCTGACCCGGATCATTTTGATGAAACTTTCGTGAATATAAACAGTCAGGCCTCCAATAATTTCGATGCGCAATTTGATGCATTCAAATTTTTTGGAGAAGATCAATATCCCCAGGTTTATACGCTTTCATCTGATAACAACGAACTTGCAATCAACACTCAGCCTTCATACCAGTCACTTCCTCTCATCTTTAAGCTGTCAGTACCCGGAACTTATAAAATTTCATTTGGCGGACTTGGCTCTTTTCTTCCCGACCAGGGTTTCACTCTTGAAGATAAAGTGGAGAGTTCATTTATGAATATCCGAACTTCCGATTCCTATATATTTGTTTCAGATGGTATTACAGAACCAGGCCGTTTCGTGATTCACTTCTATGAGGTTGGTATGGAAGAACTTTCAAGTATTCCACTTAGAGTATTTATGGATAAAGATCAATTGCAAATCTATTCTGATGAGGGCCTGCAACAAATTGATCAAATTCGCATATATGATGTAAGTGGTATCCAAAGGCTCAGCAAATCCAATTACCAGGTAAATGAATCGTTAAATGTGGATTTTCTTAATCCCGGGATATACCTCGCCCAAATTGTAATCGGCAATAAAATGAAATCTTACAAACTGCTAAAAACTCAATAGAACTTTTTTACTCCTGATCTTCTCAGGATATGAACGGCCACTTAAACTGGTATCAGCGTATACCCATAGTTTAAGTGGCTTTTCAATTATCAAGCAATTGTTACTATATCCTTAAGGAGTTAACATTATAGTAATACGAAATTAATTAACAGGTAAGATAGGCGACTTTACTTTGCAGTGTCAAACCACTAAAAAACAATAGTATGAATATTTTATGCAGGAAAAGCTTGCTTTTAATTGTAGCAACTACCTTATTTTCATTCTCTTCATTGATCCTTAAAGCCCAGGAAGAAGTTATCGTTCCGGAGGTTGTTGATACATTGAATGGGAAAATTGAGACCGTGAAGTCAGATGTGGAAATGCTGAAACGATTGAAAATTACCGGTTATATCCAGGGACAATGGCAAATTGCTGATACAATCGGTTCTTCTACCGCTTTCTCGGGTGGTGCGATGCCAAAATATAGCGATAATCGCTTTGCGGTTAGAAGAGGAAGAATAAAGTTTTCCTATGAGAATGAATTCTCTACCTATGTATTACAGTTGGATGGAACAGAAAAAGGAGTTGCGATTAAAGATGCATATATTGCTGTTCGCGAACCCTGGGCCCAGTTTGCTACTTTAACTGCAGGCGTTTTCGACCGTCCGTTTGGATATGAAATTACTTATTCCTCCAGTGCCCGCGAAACACCGGAGCGTGCCAGGATATTCCAAACACTTTTCCCGGGTGAACGTGATTTAGGTGCTAAGATCACTTTACAGCCTATGAAAGGAAGCCGATTCGATTTTATCCGCCTGGATGCAGGTTTATTCGTAGGAAATGGAATCAACAGTGAATTTGATAAGAAAAAGGATTTCATCGGCAGATTGGGATTTTCAAAAGCAAACCGCGCCGAAACATTTAAATATGGCATGGGTGTTTCTTATTACAATGGAAGCGTTCTCCAGGGTACTAAATTCATTTATACCCCGGGAACAATGACCGACGGTTCAACATTAGGGTTTTTAGTGGATTCAACCAGTTCCAACAAATTTGAGTTTGCAAAAAGACAATATACCGGGGTTGATCTTCAACTCAGCCTTTTCTCTGTAATAGGGATTTCAACCATCCGTGCTGAATACCTGATGGGCGACCAACCAGGAGGAAAAACCAGCAGTAACAGCATAGCCTCGGGAACCGCTCCTGATTATGATACTTATGTCAGGCAATTCACCGGGGATATGTGTATTTTATTCAATCCATCGGACAGTCAAAACACCAGTTCGTGTTTAAATATGATTGGCTCGATCCCAATACTAAGGTTTCCGGTAATGAAATCAAAAGTAAATCGGATGCAGGGAAATCTACAGGACTTAGCAATGCTGATATCCAATACACCACAATAGGATTAGGTTGGAATTATCGTTTTAATAGCCAGGTGAAATTAATGGCTTATTATGAAATTGTTAAGAACGAAACTACAGGTATCTCTGGCACAAATTCTGTAAATAATTACTCGAAGGACTTGAAAGATAATATTTTTACGCTGAGAGTCCAGTATAAATTCTAGTCAGAGTTAATATAAAATTAACATTGGCTTAAGATTGAAATAATAAAATAGAAGGTAATTTGTAAAAAAAATGACGATGAAAAATTTAATCTTGTTTATGATGGTAGTTGCTTTTGCAACCTCCATTCAAGCTCAAAAGGTGAGTTTTAAGGTAAAAGGCAGTGACACTGTTTTGCCTCTGACACAAAAGAAGCAGAAGTATATATGAAGAAAAACTCCAATGCTTCAATCATGGTAACGGGTGGTGGCTCGGGAGTTGGTATCTCAGCTTTACTAAGCGGAACTACTGATATAGCACAATCATCAAGAAGCTTAAAACTTGATGAGAAAATGAAACTGAATGATGCCGGTAAAGCCTTCAAGGAAACCATTATTGCTTATGATGCTCTGGCAGCTATCGTTCATCCTTCAAATAAGGTTGCGAAACTAACACGCGAGCAATTGGAGGGGATTTTTACTGGCAAAATTACAAACTGGAAGCAAGTAGGAGGGGATGACCTCAAGATTGTTGTGTATTCAAGGGAAACTAGTTCTGGTACCTATGAATTTTTCAAAGAACATGTCCTGAATAAGAAAAACTATGCATCATCTGCCTTGTTAATGCCTGCCACCGGTGCAATTGTGCAGAGTGTAAGCCAGACTAAAGGAGCCATTGGTTATGTGGGATTAGCTTACCTTGAAAAAAGTGTAAAAGCAATCGATGTTTCCTATGATAAAGGCAAAACTTTTGTAAAACCAAGTGTTGAAAATGCTAAGAGTAAAAAGTATCCTATTACCCGTCCTCTTTACTATTATTACCTGGTAAAAACTGAAAAGACTATTCTGCCTTTCCTGAATTTCATACTTTCTGCAGAAGGACAAAAAATAGTGTTGGATGAAGGCTATGTGCCGGTTAAATAATATGTGTGATAAAAATAGCTTATAAATTGAGGTTTGAAAGGAAGGAATTACTAATTGTATACTCCTTCCTTTTTTATTCTTATCAAAATGTGGCAATTAGTTAGAAAGAATAAAACCAGATTTTTTTTGTATTAGTTCATATACAAAACTGAAAAGGAGTAAATTTATTTGTTAAGGTTGAATAGAATGAACGAGAAGGATGCAGAATGAAAAAAATTTAGGAAAGTATTTGAACATTTTATTGAAGGAGTGCTTTTTTCCAGCAGCACCATTACTTCATTAACAGTCATCCTGATCATTGTTTTCCTCTTCAGGGAAGGGATTGGGATCTTTCAGGCATCACCCCTCGAGACTAATTTTGTAATTGAAGTTAGTGAAGTAAATCCTATCAAGGAACTAAATGCCACCCAGGTAAAATTAATCTTTAACCAGGATATCACTAACTGGAAGGATGTTGGTGGAAACAATGACAGTATTATCCTCTTTACTACATCTGACATCACTACATATTATTCAGAAGAAGAACTTGGTGCCAATCTTGAATTTCTTCCAATGAAGTTTGACGATTTTATCAGGAAAAACCCTGGTGCAATCATGTACATCTCCGAAAAAAATCTTCCTGAGAATTTTGGAGGGCATACAATAAAAGTAAAAGATATATCACTCAGGGATTTCATATTCGGACAACAATGGTATCCAACTTCTGAACCTATCCCTAGTTATGGGATTTGGCCTATGATCGTGGGTACTCTTATGGTTACTCTTGGAGCATTATTGTTTGCCATACCATTAGGTATTGCAACTGCTTTATATATGGCAGAAGTAGCCAGTATGAAGGTCAGGAATTTATTGAAACCTGTGGTTGAACTATTGGCTGGAATTCCTTCTGTTGTTTTTGGCTTTTTCGGTTTAATCATTATTGTTCCACTGGTTCAGCAAATTTTCAAACTTGAAGTGGGAGAAACAGTGCTGGCAGGAAGTATTGTTCTGGGTATCATGGCTTTGCCAACTATCATCACAATTACCGAAGATTCAATACGTACAACTCCCCAATCACTAAAGGAAGCAAGTCTTGCCTTAGGTGCTACCCGTTGGCAAACATTGGTCAGGGTGGTAATCCCTTATGCAAAATCCGGAATTTCAACAGCCATCATTCTTGGAATTGGCAGAGCCATCGGTGAGACCATGGCAGTACTCATGGTAACAGGTAATGCATCCAATATTCCTCACTCTTTCCTCGTCCCAGCAAGAACAATACCTGCTACCATTGCTGCCGAACTAGGTGAAGCACCATACGGGGGCCTACATTTTAAAGCCCTTTTTGCTCTTGGGATCGTACTGTTCATCTTTACCATTATCATCAATTTCACTGTTGAGTTTATTAAAAACAGTAACAGAAAAAGATAGTGGCTGAAACTATAATTAACTCATATTGAGGCAATAATTTCAATTACAAAAAGTGACAAAGAAGCAATTAATACAGAAAGTGGCATTTACATCCTTTGGATTGGTAAGCCTCATTGTCGTAGGAATACTTTTTTCAATCCTGGGGTTTATTGCCGTTAGGGGGATTTCCGTTATCAGTTGGGAATTCCTTACGTCTATGCCTGAAGACGGAATGACAAAGGGTGGCATATTCCCTGCTATCGTTGGAACAGGATGCCTGGTCCTTGGATCCATGGTATTTGCTTTTCCAATTGGCGTTCTTAGTGGAATTTATACCAATGAATACCTGAAAGATTCCTGGTTTAAAAGGTTTATCAGGGTTATGACCAATAACTTGTCCGGCATTCCATCCATTGTATTCGGACTTTTTGGGATGGCTTTGTTTGTGAATTATCTTGAATTCGGTGACTCAATTATTGCGGGTTCTCTAACTCTCGGACTTCTTACCTTACCTGTAGTAATCAGGACAACTGAAGAGGCCCTGAAATCAGTGGATGACTCTTTAAGGTTGGGAAGTTATGCCTTAGGAGCCACAAAACTGCAGACAATTCGAAGGGTTGTACTGCCAGTAGCTTATCCAAATATTATTACTGGGCTCATTCTCTCTATCGGAAGAGTATCAGGGGAAACTGCTCCTATCTTATTTACGGTAGCAGCCTATTTCCTGCCCAAATTACCAACCGGATTATCCGATCAGGTAATGGCCCTGCCTTACCATCTTTATGTGCTGTCAACCAGTGGTACAAACATGGAAGAATCAAGGCCAATGGCCTATGGTACTGCTTTCGTTCTGATCGCAATTGTGCTTATTATTAATACTACGGCAAGTTTTATTCGCCGCCGCTTGCAAAAAAGAGTCAAAATGGATTAATAAATAAAAATCCATAGGAAAAATCTGGGTTTAGAGTTTTATAACAGCGTTGATGCAATTAATTTGTAGAGAAATAAAAGTAAAATAGAATAATGATACAGGCTGAAGCAAAGAAAGTGAATGTATGGTATGACGATTATCTTGCATTGAAAGATATCAATATGAGTTTTGAGCCTAATACGGTGACAGCACTCATTGGACCATCAGGATGCGGTAAATCTACCTTCCTCAGACTCTTTAACCGAATGAATGACCTGATCAGCAGTTTTAGGCTCGAAGGTCTTATCACTGTTGATGGACAGAATATTTATTCACGTGAAGTGAAAATCGATGAAATCAGGAAACAAATCGGGATGGTCTTTCAAAAACCTAACCCATTCCCTAAATCTATTTATGAAAATGTTGCTTACGGCTTAAGAGTAAATGGTGTTAACGACAGAAGAACACTCGATGAAGTAGTCGAACGTTCGCTGAAACAAGCCGCTCTCTGGGATGAAGTGAAGGACAATCTGAAAAAGTCAGCCATGGCGATTTCTGGCGGACAACAACAAAGACTTTGCATAGCACGCGCACTTGCAGTAGAGCCGAAACTTATACTCATGGATGAACCGGCTTCTGCTCTTGATCCCATCTCCACCGCGAAAATTGAAGAACTCATATTTGAGTTGAAAAAAGAATTCACTATCCTGATTGTTACCCATAATCTTCAGCAAGCTGGAAGAATAAGCGATTATACAGGTTTTTTCTACCTCGGAGAACTCATCGAACACGATCTTACTCAGAAAATTTTCTTGAATCCAAGCCAGGAACGAACCCAGAATTATATTACCGGAAGATTTGGTTGATCAGGAAAATGGTTTGCTCTGGTAGATTTTTACCAGTAAAATAATGAAAGTGATAATTTAATGAAATAAAATCATGACACATTTAGATTCAAATCTGACACAACTTAGAGAAGACCTCATCCAGATGTGGAACCTTGTATCTAGCCAGATGGAAATGGCTCGACTGGCATTGATAAATGGGGATAAAGACCTTGCAAAGGAAGTTCGGGCCAACGAGAAAATGGTGGATGCCTTCGAACTTAAAATCGATATGGATTGCGAAAATATAATCATGTTGCAAAACCCTGTCGCTATCGATCTGAGATTCCTGCTCTCTGTATTGAAAATTAATTATAACCTTGAAAGGATAGGCGATTATGCAAATGCTATTGCTAAAACAGCCGAAAAGGCTGATAAAGAGTGGCCTGCAGAACTTGTTGAGACGACGCATATTCCTGAAATGTTCTTTATAGCCCAGACTATGATTCAGGAAGCTCTAGGGGCATTCGAAAAAGCAGACCGTAAAATGGTTAAAGGATTGTTCGGGAAAGACGAACAATTGGATAAAATGAATGCAGAAATCCCTGCAATTATCTGCACAATGTTAAAAAATAAACCTGATGATGCTGCTACTTTACTGGATGCCTTTTCTATCATCAGAAAACTTGAACGAGCAGGTGATCATATTACCAATATTGCAGAAGAATTGATTTTCTATTTTGATGCCATTATTGTAAAACACAGCAAATTAAAGAAATAGGAAAGTATTAAATTACTTCAAAGATTAGTCTTATGTCAAATATTCTCAATACAATCCTTCTTGTTGATGATGAATCTGATATCCTGGATTTTGTAGGATATAATTTACGTAAAGAAGGTTATACAGTGATCACAGCTGATAATGGCCGCGATGCTGTGCAAAAAGCAGAACAAAACCTTCCCAAGCTTATTTTACTGGACATCATGATGCCGGAAATGGATGGTATTGAAACCTGTCGCGAACTTAAAAGGATTGCTGCTTTGCAAGATACCTTAATAGTGTTCTTTACCGCCAGGAATGAAGATTTTACCCAAATTCTCAGCCTGGATGCCGGGGGAGATGATTTTATCACAAAACCAATCAAACCTGCTGTGCTTATAAGCAAAGTCAATTCCCTGATGAGACGCCATCAGCAGGCTAAAGATGAATCTGGCATACTGGATGTAGGCGACTTGCAAATTGATAAGGAAAAATACCTGGTGTATAGAAATGGGAGTGAAATTCAATTAGCCAGAAAAGAATTTGAATTATTGTACCTTTTGGCTTCTAAACTTGATAAGGTGTTTACCAGGGATGAAATTCTGTCACGTGTCTGGGACGACGATGTTATTGTCGGTGAAAGAACCATTGATGTGCATATCCGAAAGATCCGTGAGAAAACAGGGAGCGATCATATACGGACCATAAAAGGGGTTGGATATAAGTTTATACCATGATCAGGACTTCTGATGCAAGGATTCTGGCAGTGATTATTTCAGCAGCAATTCTGCTGTTGTCAAACATTGCTTATTTTTTTATTGAGTTTTCTACCGGACTGACTTTACCCTGGTTGTCGCTCATCATTTCAGAATTGCTGCTTTTTGTTGCTCAGTACTTTCTCATCAAATACTTCCTTGAAACATTTATCTATAATAAGATTAAGCTCATCTTCAAATCAATACACAGCCTGAAAAGAACCAAGGATGAAAAGAGAGAACTGCGTGCTTCAATAAAAGGGGATATCATCAATTCTGTAAATGAACAGGTAATGATGTGGGTTCATGATAAAGGTGAAGAAATCGATGAACTAAAAAAACTTGAAACCTATCGCCGGGAATTCCTGGGAAATGTGTCGCATGAGTTAAAAACACCTTTGTTTAACCTGCAAGGATTTACACTGACACTCATCGATGGTGGAATGAATGATCCGGAAATTAACCAGGATTACCTCGAAAAAATACAGAAGAATATTGAACGAATGATCACTATCGTTGAGGATCTGGAAATTATTTCCCGACTTGAATCTGGTGAAGCCCGACCTGTTATCTCCCGTTTCGATATGGTTACTCTAACTAAAGAAGTATTCGAGTTTCTAGAACCTAAATTATCTGTCGCCAATATTTCTCTCATACTTGGTAATGATCATTATGGGGAATATTCAGTACTTGCTGACAGGGAGAAAATTCGTGAAGTTTTAAGCAACCTGATCGATAATTCTATCAAGTATGGTAAGGAAAATGGACGCACTAAGGTGAGTTTCTACGAGATGGATGAAAATGTACTCATCGAAGTCTCCGATGATGGTATTGGTATCAGAGAAGAGCATATTTCCCGTCTGTTTGAAAGGTTCTACAGGGTAGATAAACATCGTTCCAGAAGTCAGGGTGGCTCAGGCCTGGGACTGGCCATCGTAAAACATATCATTGAAGCCCACGATCAGACTGTTAATGTTAGATCAGCTCCTGGTGTGGGTTCCACATTCGCTTTTACCTTAAAAAAGGGCTGATAACAATTGTTCAATATTAAAATATAGCATCCCAGGCCGTTATTGGCCTTTTCCAATTCATAATCCGCGATAATTTTTCATCATCAGGAGTTTTACTGATCACAATAATTCGGTGAAATGGAATCATTGATTTCAACGTACATTGAGGCAATTTCACCAAATTAACAGAGTGATCCATCGATCATTTTTTGTCAGGTGACAGGAACTGGATATCTTTAAATATTGAATGAAAATAAGGTTAGATAAGAGTAACCCTTAACATTCTACGTCTGCCGAAAGCCCTTGTACTCAGGATCAAGGGCTTTCTCAATTTTCATGGCATATACCTGTACAACTAATTTGATTTTGGGATTGAACCCAGCTAAAAATCAACTGTACTCTTTATGTTCATGGAATTGTTCCCAAAACTTATACACAAATCCTTTTTGAAGCGCCTGAATTCGCTAAATTTGATGCTTCATTGTGATTAACAACTTAGGATGCATTTTGTAAACCCGGCCTTTCTATTTGGTTTATTTGCCATTAGTATTCCCATCGTAATACACCTTTTTAATTTTCGAAGATTTCGGAAGGTGTACTTTACCAATGTGAGGTTTATAAAGCAACTCAAACAGGAAACCCAGAAACGTTCCCAATTGAGGCATCTGATTATTCTGTTGATGCGAATTCTTGCAATTACTGCACTGGTTCTTGCTTTTGCCCAGCCTTATATCCCTCATTCTCCTGATAATAATGCCATTGCAGCTAAAAATGACATAAGTGTCTTTGTTGATAATTCATTCAGCATGGAAGCCGTTGGAAGTAACGGAACTTTATTGGATGAGGCAAAACAGAAAGCTAAAGAAATAGTTGCAGCATATAAAGCTTCGGATAATTTTCAATTACTTACAAATGATTTCGAAGGCCGTCATCAGCGGTTCATGACTCGTGATGAATTCCTCACCCTTCTCGAAGAAGTTAAACCTTCTCCATCTTCCAGAAAAATAGCGGAGCTTTTAAGCAGACAACAGGATGTTTTCACTGAAAGAAATACAGATAGAAAAAATGCATTTATCATTTCTGATTTCCAAAAGTCTTCTTACAAAGAAATGGGTTCAGTATCCGACACTGCCTTGAATGTGTATTTTGTACCTGTGAATGCAAATATTCAATCTAATGTTTTTATCGATTCCTGCTGGTTCGACCTGCCACTCCAGCAAGTTGGACAAGCCACCATCCTTAACACCAGAATTATCAATAAATCAGGGAAAGATCTTGAAAAAATACCGGTAAAACTTGACATTGACGGGAGACAAAGAGCTGTTGCCAGTATTGATCTGAAAGCTGGTGCTTCCGGGAACCTCAGGATACCATTCAATAATTCTGCGGCCGGTTTACATTATGGAATTGTTCAAATTGTGGATTACCCACTTACCTATGATGATCAGTTCTTCTTTTCTTTCAATGTAACATCCTCGTTGAGTGTGCTTTCCATTAATGGCAAAGATGAAAATAAGTTTATTAACACACTTTTTTCACAGGATTCGACGCTTCTACTAACAAATATCCTGGAGAAAACACTTGACTACGCAAAGCTTTCCAGCTATAGCCTGATTATTCTTAATGAATTACCGGCTTTTTCCAGCGGATTGATGCAGGAATTAAGCCGATTCATTCAAAACGGAGGGTCAATTGCTATCATTCCGGCATCTTCTCCTGACCTGAATTCATATAATTCATTCCTGTCATCTCTAAAATGCCCTTCATATCTTGCTCTGGATACTGTAAATACTATGGTAACCAGGCTCAACCAGGACCACCCGGTTTATAGAGATGTGTTTGAAACTTCTGCCGGGGTAAAGTCCTTGCCCGAAAATACTGAAATGCCTTCAGTGTCAAAGCATTTCCCGATTGTCACATCCTCTGCCAATGCAACTCAGAGCTTAATGAAAATGTTGAACGGAAGAGATTTTCTGACTGTTACACAAACTTTATCCGGACAAGTTTTTCAGTTTGCCACTACACTGAATAGTGACTTCAGCAATTTCCCAAAACAGGCTTTATTTGTCCCGACACTCTATAATATAGCACTTATCAGCAGGCCACCAATGAAGTTATCCTATACAATAGGGAGAAATGATGCCATTCATCTGAACATGGCCTTTCTTGATGGAGATAATGTGTTCAAAATCAGATCCTGGAATGGCAAATTTGAAATGATCCCTGAACAAAAGCGCGCAGGTTCATCGTCCGATATTTTTATTAATGACCAGGTGAAAGTTGCAGGACATTATCTGCTTATCAATCAGTCAGATACAATTAGCGCAATTGCTTTTAACTATAACCGGGATGAAAGCAACCCTGAATGTATGTCCAATGATGAAATTGAAGCTTCATTTTCCAGGATCGGACCTGCATCCTTTAACCTATTGAAATCTGCTCATAAGCCTCTGAATGAAGTTATTGAAGAAATGAATTTCGGAACCCGGCTATGGAAATACTTTGTGTTTGCTGCATTGGCTTTCCTGCTTGCAGAGATCCTTTTACTCCGATTTTGGAGGAAGTAACTGGATGCAAAAATGATGTGAAAATGAAAATACAGCATAGCTTATAATCAACAACCGCTTACATAATTAAATTATCCTTTCTTCATCATGGAAGAAGACGAAAAAATTGAAAACGAAGCTGAAGAAACGAATCCGGAGTTGTCGCAGGATAACCAGGATTTGGATGATTTCCCTGCACCAGAAGTAGAAGAGGTCGGGGCATTGCATCATATTACTTACTTGCCGGGAATGTACCAGAGCTGGTTTCTGGATTATGCTTCCTATGTAATTCTTGAAAGGGCTGTCCCTGAAGTATTAGATGGACTAAAACCGGTTCAGCGTCGCATCCTGCATTCCATGTATGAACTTGAAGATGGACGTTATAACAAAGTAGCCAATGTAATCGGGCATACCATGAAATACCATCCACATGGTGATGCTTCTATTGGTGATGCTATGGTTCAGTTGGGGCAAAAGGATCTGTTGATTGATACCCAAGGGAACTGGGGAAATATTTTAACAGGGGATAGCTCCGCTGCTCCCCGATATATTGAAGCAAGACTTTCAAAATTTGGACTGGACGTAGCCTTTAATCCTAAAATCACGAAATGGAAAGCTTCCTATGATGGCAGAAATAAGGAACCAGTCACATTACCTGTTAAATACCCATTGCTGCTGGCTCAGGGTGTTGAAGGGATTGCCGTAGGTCTCGCCTCAAAAATACTGCCCCATAATTTTATTGAACTCATCGATGCCTCCATTTGTGTACTTAAAGGGGAAGAATTCGAGATATTGCCTGATTTTCCTACCGGCGGATTGGCGGATTTTTCCAGGTATAATGATGGGTTGCGTGGGGGAAGGGTCAGAATTCGTGCAAGAATAAGCCAGCTGGATAAAAAAACACTGGTTATTTCTGAAATCCCATTTGGAACGACTACCGGAGATCTTATCGAAAGTATTATCGCAGTCAATGAAAAAGGGAAAATAAAAATCAGGAAAATTGATGATAATACAGCCGGTACTGTTGAAATTCTGATTCATCTTCTGCCTGGTGTATCCCCTGATCAAACCATTGATGCATTATACGCATTTACCTATTGCGAGCGCTCGGAATCTCCGAATGCTTGTGTCATTATGGATGGTAAACCAGTTTTTATTGGCGTAACAGAAATACTGAAAATATCCACCTGGCAAACGGTCCATATTCTTAAAACAGAACTTGAATTTCAACTGGGAGAACTTGAAGAGAAAGTTTTCTTCAGTTCCTTGCTGAAAATTTTCATACAGGATGGTATGTACAAAAATCCTGATTATGAAAATGCAAATTCGTTTGAAAATGTCTGTAAGGTATTGAATAAGCTATTCAAGCCTTACTTCAGTGAGTTTTACAGGCCTATTGAAAATGAGGATTACAAGCGCCTCATCGATAAGCCAATGAGCAATATCACCCGTTTCGATGTGAAAAAAGCAGATGAACAGATGATGCATCTTGTGGATGAAATCCGGAAAGTTCGTTTCAACCTTGCACATCTTGTTGAATTTGCCATCGCATTTTTTGAGGAAATTAAACGAAAATATGCGAAAGGAAAAGAACGGAAAACGGAAATCAGGAATTTTGAATCAATAGAAGCTGCTGCTGTTGCCGCCGCTACTCAGAAACTGTATGTCAACCGGCTTGAAGGTTTTGCTGGTTATAGCCTGAAAAAGGATGAATTCGTAAGGGAATGTTCAGATATTGATGACATTATCGTTTTCAGAGAAGACGGTACCTTTATCGTATCTAAAGTGGCTGAAAAAGTCTTCGTGGGTAAGAATGTTATCCATATCGATGTTTTCAAGAAAAATGATGACCGAACCACTTATAATGTAGCTTATCAGGATGGCAGGATGGGTGCAATCTACGTAAAACGTTTTGCAGTTACTGGCATCGTTCGCGATAAGGAATACGCCATCACCAAAGGTACTGCTGGTTCAAAAATCATTTATTTTACTGCAAACGAAAACGGTGAGGCAGAAGTAATCAGGGTTACTCTTAAACCTAAACCCCGATTAAAGAAACTGAATTTTGATTTCGACTTTGCTGAACTCACAATAAAAGGCAGGAGTTCCCAGGGGAATATCCTGAGTAAGAATGCGGTGAAAAAGATTATCCAGGCTGAAAAAGGATTTTCAACACTGGGAGCCAGGGATATATGGTATGATGATACAGTGATGCGCATCAATACAGATATGAGGGGGAAGAAACTTGGAGCCTTCAAGGAAGATGACCGCATACTCGTAATTACCCGAACAGGGCACTTCAGGCTCATGACATTTGACCTTTCGAACCACTTCGATGAAGATATGATCATCATTGAAAAGTTCATCCCCGAAAAACCTGTCACTGCCATCTACTTCAGCCCTTCGAAAAATGCTTGGTTCGCAAAACGATTCCTTGTTGAAGCGACTGATAAAAAAACGCTGTTCCTCCCTGAAGAAGAGGGTATAAGAATGGAAGCAGTAGTCACCGTCCATCGCCCTGTTCTTAAAGTTGATTTCAATAATGAAGGCTTGAAGAAACCTGTTGAAACCCCTGTAACCATTGAGCTGGAGACCTTTGTTGACCTTATGGGTGTGAAAGCAAAAGGAAAGCGGATCGGAAATGCACCATTGCTGGCATTTGAATGGCTTGAACCTTTGCCTGTAGAAACAGATAATGAAATTGATGAAGACGAAGATGAAGCTCTTGATATACAGGAAGCAGATGAGATAGTTGAGGCTGATGAAGATGAAACTCACCTGGTCCCGGGTCCGATTGATGAAAGTTCCATTAAACCACCTCCTGACTTCCCCGATGATGAAGAGGATGACTCAGGCACCCCTGTGCAAATGACACTTTTTTAAAAATGGCCATAATTAGAGTAAAACTGATTAAGGAAATAAAAAAAATAGACAATTATGAATGATAATAAGATACTACCCATTTCTCAGGATGTTCATTGGATTGGTGTATTAGACCGCGAACTGGTAACTTTTGATATCGTAATGCATACACCCTACGGAACTACTTATAATTCTTACTTTATTAACGCTACCCGCAAAGCCGTAGTTGAAACCGTAAAAGATAAATACTTCGACATATTTCTTGCAAAACTTAAGACCTTTTGTGACCCTTCTGAGCTGGAATTTATCATCGTGAATCATACTGAACCTGATCATTCAGGTGGCTTAAAGAAGTTATTGGCAATTGCCCCCAACGCTAAAGTAGTAGGCAGCGGCAATGCCATCAGGTACCTGGGCCATATGTTAGGTCACGATTTCCCTCATATTCAGGTTAAGGATGGGGATGTGATTGATCTGGGGGATAAGCATATCCGCGTTATCGGTGCCCCAAATCTCCACTGGCCTGATTCCATTTATACCTACCTTGAAGAAGATAAATTGCTATTTACCTGCGATTCATTTGGGGCACATTATTGTGACAGCCGAATGTATGATGATCAGGTTGGTTATTGGAATGACGCTTTCAAATACTATTTTGATGTGATCCTTAAACCTTTCAGCCGTTTTATGCTGAAAGCCATTGCCAAAATCAGGCCTCTTGAAATTAATGCCGTACTCCCTGGCCATGGCCCGATCCTCAGATCACACTGGAAAAAATATGTCGACTGGACTGAACAACTGGCGCTCGATGCAGTTAAACTAGGTGAGAAACCCATGGTTTTCATCCCTTTCGTGAGTGCCTATCATAACACAAGGGATATGGCTGCTCTAATCGCTGATGGAGTCAGGGAGGTTGCTAATATCCACATCGAAATGCATGATATTGAAAAGATGTCATATGAGCAAATCGAATATTATATGATGAATTGCACGGGAGTTATTGTTGGTACTCCTACCATAAATCAGAATATTCTGATGCCGGTATACCAGTTATTTGCAGCCATTAACCCATTGCGTGATAAAGGAAAGCTGGCAGGGTCTTTTGGTTCATATGGATGGAGTGGTGAGGCTTCTAAAATGATGGAATCAAATCTCCTGAACCTGAAGTTAAAATACTTCCGACAGGGTGTATTTGTTAAGTTTACACCTCATGGGGAAAGTAGTAAGCAATGTGTTGAATATGGAAAGGCATTTGCCGAACAAATGCTTGCAGATATCAATGAACAGTAATGTTCTGGTATTCCTGATTTTATTGTACTTGCTGTCCTCCTGTACGGCAGAACATAAACTGGCACGCCAGTACATCAGGAATCATAAGGGGGAAGGCGTATTGGTATCACCTACTGATTTTCTCTATAAATTGAATTCAGGGGCTTATATTAATGAGTCTTTGTACCCTGACCCGGAACAGCAAGATTCCGTGGCTTATTTTTCCTCCACATTCGTTCAGTATATTTCTGATTCAGTATTTCTGTCAGCATTTACCAATTCTTTACTTGAGGAATTATTCAAAATGGGTTATCAGGTATCTCTTGATAAAGAACTTGATCAATTCCTTTCCTCCCCAAAGCCCTCATGGGTCGTTTCCCTGGCACAACTTCAGATAGAAGAGGATTATTCCTCTTCGGTTGTCTATGGATACAACGATGATGATGAGGAATACAGCATGCAATACCCGGTCTACACAGTTTCTTTGAATTCTTGGTTGGAAGTAAGTCCGGTGAATACCGTTCTCGGAGCCAGGCAATTACTGTTTTTAAGTGGCTTCATCGAAGATGAGCAGAATATGAACGTAGCACTAGAGTATTACAGGGGACAATTTTATTTTAATGATGACAGGGCTAAAATCGGTCTTGAAGATATTTATTCTATGGCATCCGGTTCTGCTAAAAAAATTGCGGATATGCTATTCGACTACTTCATGAATGATTACATAAGAAGAAACATCAAGGATACCGAAAATCCAAGAAGGGAGATGCATTATAACAGGATATTCAATTCCATTGAAGAAGGACTCCCTGAACGATTTGAAGTCATTAAATAAAGGTTTGTATCCTGTTGCGGAAATTGCTTATTTTTGATAAAATTTCTTCTAAATTCCATGATTCATTCTGTCATTATTGATGATCAATCGATTCATCATGATATCCTCAAAAGGAATCTGTCACTTTACTGCCCTGAAGTCAAGGTAGTAGCAGAATTTTTTTCAGGAACAGAAGCGCTGATACACCTCCCAACCTTAAAATTTGATATCCTTTTCCTGGATATTGAACTTGAAGATATGAACTCCTTTGAGATGCTACAGAAATTGCCATATCGGGATCTTCATATCATTTTTATCACCTCATTCGATAAATATGCAGTTCAGGCTTTCAAGGTTCATGCCGTGGATTACCTGATGAAACCAGTGGATGGAGTTGAATTGAGTAAAGCTATTGAGAGGGCAATGGCCCAGATTATTGATAATGAACGCAGATTAGGCTTAATATCAGACTATAGTTTCCAAAAGAATAATAAGATACTTGTTACAGAACACAATGAATATAAACTTGTGGATGTGGAATCGATCTTATACTGCAAAGCTGATGGGAATTATACTGACTTGTTTCAATTAGACCCAAGAAGTGCTGAGATGAAGTTTACAGATACCCATAATCTCAAATATTTCGAAGAAAAACTGAAATCTTTCGGCTTTATCAGAATCCATCAATCTTATCTTGTCAATAAAGCCCATGTATCCAAAATCAGGAAAATTCCCAGTGAAATCATCATGTCAAATGGGACAGTTTTACCCATTGCAAGGGACAGAAAGCAGGATATCCTTGATATGTTCTCAGGTATTATCTGAAATTCATCTATTTTCAAAACGGAATTTCACCTGCATTTAACAGAATCTCCCTAATTTATTACAGAATAATAAAGTTCCCGCTTTCAAAGTAGGGAACATAACTTTCTTGCTTAAATTTATACTATGAAATAGTGGATAATCAGCACTAATTAAGCATCTGATTTTTTCGTTCCTTGCTTACAGAAAATATTTTTCCAATAGGATGAGTTGGTTTTTGGAATAAACGGTATCGCCGGCGTATGATAAGTTTCTCTTCCAGAACACTGCTTATCGAATTGTTAATATTCCGTTCCTGATTTTTCTCTTCTTGTAAGAGAATTTAAAGGTTCATATTTTGCCCGGCTATTTAATATTCCCGGCGATCCGTTTACATTAATTAATTCAATTCTATTTGGAGATTTTTTTTCTGTTAAAAATGTAATTACCAACACAATATACTCAACATCCTTACTTTTTTGCATTTTTTTATATTCTTTTAGTTCAGATCCCCCTGGTTTTTTCCAGGGGGATTTTGTTTTTCCGGCGATTCCCCCATCGTAGCGCTATATCAATACATAAAATAATTATAAGTTTTGTTACTGTCTTCAATAGCTTTAATAGATTTGCAGCTTCTAAAAATCAGACATTATGTTTAAGACTAATGAGTATTTTGAAGGTCAGGTGAAGTCAATAGCTTTCATTGCTAATGGAGATCCAGCAACCATTGGAGTAATGGCAAAAGGCGAATACACTTTCGGGACTTCATCCATTGAATATATGACGATCACTTCCGGGGAATTGTGGGTGAAATTACCTGGTGAAATTGAATGGAAGGCTTATAAACCTTTTGAAGAATTCATCGTTCCAAAAGGTGTTTCATTTGAAGTACGATGTGATTCTGATACATCATACCTCTGTATTTACCGCTAATAGTATTAAATCCCTCCCCTGGAGTAGGGCGTAGCAGATTGATCGGTAAAATGGCCTGTGAGGAATTTGTAATAGCCGGCTATGGCTATCATAGCTGCATTATCCGTAGTGAACTGGAATTCAGGGATGTAAACATTCCAGCCCTTTAATTCTCCAAGATCCAGCAGCGCCTTCCTCAAACCGGAATTGGCAGAGACACCCCCTGCAATTGCAATCTCCCTGATTCCCCTTTCTTTTGAGGCTTTTACTAACTTTTCCAGGAGAATTTCAATAATCGTTGACTGAATGGAAGCACATAGGTCAGCCAGATGATTCGTAATGAAATCCGTATCCTTTTTCAATTGATCCCTGAGGAAATATAAAAACGAAGTTTTCAATCCACTGAAACTATAGTCAAGGCCGGGAATGACTGGTTTTGAAAATTTATAGGCAGAAGGATTTCCTTCCCTGGCATGCTTATCAATAAATGGCCCCCCTGGATAAGGGAGTCCTAATATTTTGGCTGTTTTATCAAAAGCTTCACCTGCTGCATCGTCAATAGTACTTCCAATGATTTTCATCTCAAAATAGTCGCTTACTTCCACAATTTGCGTATGACCACCTGAAACTGTCAGACACAGAAAAGGAAATGCAGGAACCTTCTTTTGCTCATGACCTGGTTGAATAAAATGAGATAAAATATGTGCCTGTAAATGATTGATATCAAGCAATGGAATGTTCAACCCCAGGGATAACGCCTTGGCAAAGGATGTTCCAACCAATAATGACCCAAGAAGTCCGGGACCACGCGTGAAAGCAATGGCACTTAGCTGTTCTTTATGTACATTTGCAGTCTTAAGTGCTCTATCTATTACTGGTATGATGTTTTGCTGATGAGCCCTCGATGCAAGCTCGGGTACAACTCCTCCAAAGTCCTGGTGAACCTGTTGATTGGCAATGACATTCGATAACATTACAGTGCCATCTAACACAGCGGCTGAAGTGTCATCACAAGAAGATTCTATTCCCAGTATATAGACAGGCATAATTATTGGACATTGTGAAAGGATAAACCTGCATTCATTTTAGCCTATCCTCAGATATCTTAAGCTGCAAAATTATTAAAAAAGCACAGCAAATAGCGACCTGGATTGTTTTGACAGTTGTTTTACTGCCTGTATTCCTCTATGCCTTATTTCGTACAACCCCTGTTCAGACCTACATTGCCAGCCGCGTTGCTTCCTACCTTTCCACTGAATTGAATACAACAGTTGAGGTGGGAGGACTTGATATCAGCTGGTTTCTCAGGATTGTCCTGGTTGATGTGAATATTCTCGACAAAAGAAAAATGCCGGTTATAAAGTTCCATCGCCTTTCAACAGGGATGCCTGACTTTGATCTGAAACAACACAGGATTAAACTTAATTCAGTCAATCTGCAGGGGGCTGATGTCCGCCTGGTTTATTATGAGAATTCCAATGAACTGAATTTGCAGTTCTTATTGGATTATTTCTCTTCCAAGGATACGATTTCAACTGCTTCCAAACCCTGGGTATTTAGCTGTAAAAAAGTTGATATCAGGGATACCCGGTTTCGTTATAGGAATGAACAAAGGATTTCTCCGGGAAAAGGCATGGATTATGATGATCTGGATATCGCCGGAATTGACCTTCACATCAGGGGATTGAATATTAATGGAGATTCTATTGCAGCAGAAATCAAGCAATTGACAGCCAAAGAGAAATGCGGATTTTCGCTGGAAGACTTCTCAACCCGCGTACTTGTAACATCGCGGGAAATTATCGCAGATAGCCTTCTGATTACAACTGATAAAAGCAAACTTTCACTTGACCTTAAATTGCAATATCATAACTGGAATGGGTTCAACGATTTTATTGATAGTGTGAATATCAGGGCTAATATCAAACAGGCACAACTTGACCTGAGAGATCTGGTTTGCTTTGCCCCCGAACTGGATGGAATGGATGAATCAGTGAAACTTTCCGGGAAATTTAATGGGACTATTTCATCGTTCAACGGTAAGGAAATATTACTTGCCTATGGACAAGGAACTGCCTTTTCAGGGAGCCTTAAAATGACCGGACTGCCACATATAGAAGAGACATTCATTCATTTAAGGATGAATGAATTTAAAACAGACTACAAGGATGTTCAGTCTTTTACACTTCCCTATTCCAGTGGATTAGAATCCATTAAAGTACCGGTTGAAGTAACAAGACTGGGTTCAGTTAGAATCGTCGGGAAATTTACCGGCTTCTTTAACGATTTTGTCTCTAATGCTACTTTTTATACTGATGCAGGTGTCATAACAACCGATATTCTTTTAAGCAAAAATCATGAAGATAATAGGATCGAATATGACGGACATCTTCAGGCAGCTGGATTTGACCTGGGTAAGGTTTTTAATGTAAAAGAAATTGGGACATTGAATCTGAATGCCTCCGTGAATGGTAAAGGATTTTCTGCCAAAACAGCTGATTTAACAGTAAAAGGTAAGGTGGATCAGTTCTGGCTTATAGGCAACGAACTTGATGAACTCTCTATCGACGGCAGTTTCAATAGCCAGAAATTCAGCGGGAAGATATTGCTGCAGGATGAATTGATCAACCTTGATTTCAATGGAATGGTTGATATTTCTGATTCTTTGCCGGTTTTTAATTTTCAGGCAGACCTGAGAAATGCCATGCTGACTAAACTAAATCTCTGGGAGAGAGATTCAAGTTCCATGATATCTACACATATGAATCTGGATTTCAGGGGCAATACACTGGATAATTTAATGGGCTCGCTGAATTTTGAGAATACCGTTTATGTAGAAAATAAACATACCATTGTAATGAATCAATTGATGCTGCTTACTCAATCATTGAGTAACAATGGGAAAAGGATGACACTTAAGTCAGATTTTGCCGATGCAGTATTTTCCGGTCAATATACATTTGATGACCTTACTGAGTATCTCACCCTGGTGTTTACGGATTATCTGCCTGCCATTGCACTGGTTTCCCCATCACTCCCCCGTGAAGTAAAAGGGAGTTTCGATTATACCATTCAACTCAGGAACACCAAACCTTTGACAGATATTTTTGTACCGGGATTGCAAATTGATCCCAATACTGTAGTTTCTGGCGGCTTTGACCCATCTAAAGGCCTGGTCAATGTAAATGGACGATCCCCTTCAATCCGGCTGAATGGATTCACTTTCGAGGACTGGTCTCTTCAAGGTGCTTCCGAAGGTGGGAAATTGGGAGTTGAAATGAACTGCCGTGATATTACCCTTCTTTCGGATGATGACGAAGAAACGCCTGATGCGCACCTTGAGCAATTTAAACTATTCTCGACTGCTCAAAATGATACCATAAAATTCAGAGTGGTATGGAATGATGTTGATACTGCTGATAAAAACAGGGCTGATTTTGGAGGATCTCTCAGCTTTAGTTCTTACCCCATGCTTGCCTTAAGCCTTGATTCGGCAGGGATAAATATTAACGATACACTATGGAGCATTAAAGCGGGTAATAAAATTCTGATAGATACTACATCCATTCAGGTAATGGATTTACAAATTGCCAGTAAATATCAATCTATAGCAATTGATGGCAGGATTACAGATGACCCTCTTGACCAGCTCTTTATCAGGTTAGACCATTTCAACATATCACAATTGGATTTGTATACCAGGCCATGGGGAATCGATTTTGATGGTTATGTGAATGGAACGCTTGCATTATCAGATGTTTTCCATATTCCTCTCATAAAGGCATCCTTATTGGTAAATAAGCTGGGATTTAACCATGAAGCCCTTGGTGATGCCGAAATTAACTCTTCATGGGATAATACCCAGAAAGCCATTATGTTGGATACCCGAATTGTTTACCAGGGGAATGCAGGAGTTCATTATCCTTTGCTTGCTAAAGGGGCAATTTATACTGAACGATCTAAGAATAATTTTGATATCAGTGTGAAAGTTGATAACATAAAGCTGAAAGTATTACAGCCTTTTTTTATAGGGCTATTTTCACGAATGAAAGGCTACGGTTCCGGAGATCTTACTCTCACCGGTGCATTTGAGAACCCGATCCTTACCGGGAAAGTCAAACTTATGCGTTCCGAGTTGATGATTGATTATCTGAGAACCAGCTATTCTTTCACTGGTGATTTCAATTTTGCCGAGGACCTGATGTGGTTTGAAAATATTAATGTTGCCGATTCTGTTGGAAATACCGGTTCAACATCAGGAAAAATCAGCCATCATGCCTTTAAAGATTGGTTTCTTGACATCGATGTAGTATCCAATAATCTAACGGTGTTAAATACTACTTTTTCTCCCGCTGAAATGTACTATGGGAAGGCCCGGGCTAATGGTAAAATGCAATTGAAAGGGCCTGTTAACGACCTTAAACTATCGGTACAGGCCAGATCGGTTAAAGGAACTGATGTCTTTATTCCTATCAATACAGATGTAACTATTGCGGAGAACGATTACATTTATTACGTCAACACGGAAAGTAAAGACGATCCAAAAGCAGGTCCACCTCCGGAACCTTCCAATTTAAGTCTTCACCTGGAGTTGGATGTTTCAAAAGATGCTAACCTTGAGCTCATACTGCCATACAGGATGGGAAATATTAAGGTTAAAGGTGACGGAGCTGTGGATATGGGACTCGATAGTAAAGGGAATTATTCAATGCATGGGCAATATGTGATGGATAAAGGCTCCTTCCTTTTTAATTTCCAGGATATATTCAGCAGAACTTTTGAGATCAGGAAAGGAAGTACCATTACTTTTAATGGAAGCCCATACGATGCCGATATTAACTTGCAGGCCGTTTATAAAATCAAGACGAACCTGGCTGGATTAAGTACTGTTCCGCTTGAAGCCACCAGTAAAAGAATACCGGTCGATTGTGTCATCTCCCTTACCAACAGTCTGTATAATCCTGACATTCATTTTAGTATTGCTATGCCCGACGCTGATGCGGAAACACAACGATGGGTATTTGGTGCAATTGATACTTCCAATTCAGTGGCAATGAATCAACAAATGATATCACTGCTGCTTCTGAACAGTTTTACTTCTTCAGGTGAGTCCTCAAATATTACGGCAACAGGACTGGGTATCTCTTCCTTCAGTATCATCAGCAATCAACTAAATAACTGGCTGTCACAGATTTCTAAAGATTTTGATGTTGGTGTGAATTATCGGCCAGGAGACCAAATGTCAGCCCAGGAACTGGAACTTGCTTTGTCTACACAATTCTTCAACGATAGAGTAGTTGTTGATGGTACCTTTGGGATGACAACCTCTAATACCATCGCTAACAGCCAAAGCTCCAATCAATGGATTGGAGATGTGAATGTGGAAGTGAAAATAACTGAGGATGGCCGATTCAGGGTTAAAGCTTTCAATAGAACCAATACTTCTATTGACCTCTATACAGGTCAAGCTCCTTATACTCAAGGAGTAGGTATCCTTTATCGTAAAGATTTCGATAACCTGCGCGAACTCTTCGGAATGCAACGCAAGGCTGCCACCGGCAAATAATCAATTTCAATATTGAGTTTTAATTTAACATCTCTTGTGAGGTGTTTTGATGTAACTATTCCAAATAGGTCACGTCATATATCCGATTTTTAACCAAAAGAATTTCCACTAAATACACATATAACCATGAAAACAATTAGCCTCTTAATGTTTGTTGGTTTCTTCACCGTAAATTCTTCCCTTTTTGCAGCTGAACCAAATTTTATTACCAAAATGGTGGATGAAGCCTATGTTAACGACATCCCTTTCAATACTGAAACTATATATAAAAGCTACCTGGAAACGGCAGCTTTTTTTTCGACTTCCAAAGCAATGATTGATGAAGCTTATATTAGTGACATCCCATTCGATACTTATAAAATTGCAGAAGCCAACTTGCTTTCAAATAGCATAATGGCTGGTAAAATGCCTGAAGAAGCGTATATTGATGATATTCCGGTGAATACTACACTTGTCGCTAAAGATGATGAAAACAGGAATAAATCTAATACCGTCAGCGAGAATATCCCGGGAAATACCACCTATACCAGACTTCCTTCAGACCTGATCAAAGTTGAAGGGGAAAATATCACTTTTGGAGAAGTTTCTTCTCAGTATAAAGCTGAAAACCTGGAAAAGGACCTGGCTTTAATGATTGAAAAGCTTACAGCTGTGATCAAGGATCATCTCTCAAACGGTAAGGAGGTTATCACATTCACATTTCAGAATGTTGCCGGTAATGATCTGAAATCTTCACCATCCTGTTATACAATAAGTTTCAAAAGTAATGAGGAGCCTGGGGCCGTTTCCCTCGAAATGAACAAAAAAGAACGAATAGTAAAAGAATGAAGGAAAACAATAATGTTTTCAGATTAAAGAAGATATTCCTTCATTAAAATTTAAGTGGTTTGGTTTTTCAAGGAGAAGTGGGTATTAACCCACTTTTTTTATTCATCGAACTATAAATGTTATTTCCATTGTTCTATTTTGGTTTTTGATTGTCCGGGTTTTCATATGGAATGAAAACATTGAATTGGAATTACCCGCTATTAATGGCAATGCTTTTTTTTCTACTTTTAGGAATTATCCGGTTATGAAAAATTTCATAGTATATAAGTCATCAGCAGGTTCAGGCAAGACTTACACGCTTGTGCGGGAGTACCTTTTTCTGGCTATTTCATACCCATCTTATTTCAAGCAAATATTGGCCATTACCTTTACAAACAAGGCTGCCAATGAAATGAAGAACAGGGTTGTAACCAGCCTGTTGCATCTTAGTAACCCGGAGAAATTCAATGATTCAGCAGCCATACGATTTATGCTGCCTGACCTTTCTGAACGAACTGGTTTTCTGCCGGAACAGGTTGCTCTTAAAGCAGGGGAGGTGCTATCCGCATTATTGCATGATTATGACGATTTTGCTGTCAGGACGATCGATAGTTTTGTTTCAAGAATTATCAGGACGTTTGCTCATGATCTTCACCTCCCGGTCGATTTTGAGATTGAGATGGATCAGGATGTACTTCTGATTGATGCCACAGATAGGTTGATCGCTAAGGCAGGTATTGATCCTGAATTGACTCGTATCCTTATTGAGTTCACTGAATCGAAAGCTGAGGATGAAAAAAACTGGCACATTGAAACTGATATCAGGCTGGCTGGTAAAAGTCTGTTCTCCGAAGATGGGTACAAATTTGCTTCTCAACTCAAGGAAATAACCCCTGCAAAGGTATTGATCATTATCAGGGAGGTCAGGAAATTCCATGCGGAATTCAGGGAATCCATTGCCTCCCCGGCTAAAGAAGCATTACAGATCATTAAAAATAATCATGTTGAAATTGAATCCTTTTATTTCGGACGACAGGGAATAGGCTCATTTTTCAGTGCGATTGCCAATGGTCAGGTGAAGCTTCCGAACAGTCGCGTTGTTGATACAATTCAAAAGGATTCATGGATCGGAAATAAAAAAGATATCATTCAGTGTGAAGCAATCCAAAGAATCAAACCGGATCTGCTTGAGAAATATTTGCAGATTGAAAAATTGCTTGACAAGGAGTATAGTAGTTTTAAATTACTGGAACTCGTTAGCCGGAACTTATATCAGTTAGGGGTGATCAGTGCAATTGAAAAAGAGCTGGAAGAGGTTAAGAAAGAGAGGAATGTTCTGCATGTATCTGAATTTAACAAATTGATAACGGATATTATCATCAGGGAGCCTGTGCCTTTCATTTATGAGCGAACAGGTGAAAAATATAAGCATTATTTGGTGGACGAATTCCAGGATACTTCGGAACTCCAGTGGAAAAACCTGCTCCCTTTAATTACCAATTCCCTTGCTACTGCACAGTTTAACCTGGTTGTTGGCGATGAGAAACAAGCCATCTATCGTTTCAGGAACGGACAAGTGGAGCAGTTTATGCTCTTGCCCAATTTACCTGCAGCTTATGATCAGGAAGTATTTGCAGATGCCAGGCATGCACTCAGGAACAATTATGATGAGAAACTGTTGAATAGTAATTTCAGGTCATTGCCAGCAATTATTGAGTTCAACAATGAGTTTTTTGAGTTTGTTTCTCAAAAACTTGATGATTCACTTCGTTCCATCTACGACAAACAGGAACAAATTCCAGTGCCAGGCCGATCCGGGGGAACTGTAAGTATTGATTTCCTGGAAGCCGGTGATGCACAGAGTTTCAAGGAAATGACTCTTGACAGGATACTTGGGATTATCAATGATTTAAAACTGAAAGGTTATTCTTATTCTGATCAGGTAATTCTCACCCGCTCCAATGCACAGGGATGTGCAGTAGCCCGATTCCTGATGAACCAGGGTATCAGCGTGGTTTCTACGGAAGCTTTATTATTGTCTTCTTCACCAAAAGTGAATTTTATTGTTTCAGTTCTTACTATGCTTTCTAATCCCGGGGATATGATTTCCACCTCTTCGGTCCTGATATATCTCATCTTAAATAAACAATTGAAGCACGAACCGGAGGAATTGGGTTCACTCATTCAATCAAATGATTTTGAACAGGTATTGCTAAATTCTGGGATTGTATTTTCACGTAAGTTACTCTTGAGATTGCCTTTATATGATATGTGTGAGGAGGTTCTCAGAGTATTTGAAATGGACCTGGCACCCTATGACCCCTACATTCAGTTTTTCCTTGAATTTGTGAACCGCTATTCCCAGAAGGAAACCTATGAATTGCAGGATTTATTGTTAGCATGGAATGAGAATAAAGGAAAATTAAGTGTGATTGTTCCGGAAGGTATTGATGCCGTGCGTATCATGACAATCCATAAAGCAAAAGGTCTTGAGTTTCCGGTTGTTATCTGGCCTTTTGCAACAGAATTTCTAAAGACTACAATGGATAAAGTATGGATCAAGCCAACAAACCCGGTATTGTCTGGCTTACCAGTAGCTTTGTTACCTGTGATATCGGAACTTGAATCTGTTGGATATGGTGAAGAGTACAGAACTGAGCGTAATAAATCACTTCTGGACATGATAAATATGATTTATGTTGCATTTACACGGCCGGTAGATCGCTTGTATGTGCTTTCAAAACTCCCTTCGAAAAATAAATCGGAATCAATGTCGCTGCCGGGACTACTTCGTGACTACTTAATTGCTTCGAATAAGAATTGGGCAGTAAGTGGAAATATTTACCATTATGGAGAAGAAGATTTTCTAAAAAAGGAAAAAAATATAGAAAGAGTTGCGGTTCCTACTATTGATAACTTTATTTCCAACTCATGGCATGGACGGATCAATATTGCAAAAAGGGCACCTGAAATATGGGAAGGGGTTAATGCAGGTGATCAACAAGCATGGGGAGAACTTGTGCATGATTCACTCTCAAAAGTGAGTGCATCAAAGGATATCGACAAGACATTAGAAAATATTTGCCTGAATGCGCAACTTACCGAAAGTCAGGCACAGCGACTCAACCGGCAGGTGAGAACTGTACTGAATCATGAACTTTTAAGCCCCTTGTTTGCTTGTAAAGCTTCCATTCAATCCGAAAGAGGTGTACTTTTGCCGGATGGAGCTGTTGTTCGTCCTGACCAGGTCATTATTGACAATGAAAAGGTAAGCCTGCTGGAATTTAAGACTGGCAAACCTCTTGAAGATCATCTGAAACAAATTCAACGTTATGCTGATGCCTTGAGTGATATGGGTTACCGAAATATCATGAAGTACCTGGTTTATATTGATGATGAAAAGGTTGATGTCAGGATTGTAGAATAGGTCTATCAGGCAGGGTGAATCGATCAGTTATTCCTTGCATAATGTATGTCAAATTTTAATAGAAATGCCCCGGATTCTTAACCCGAAAGAATTTCTTTCATTCAGTAATCAATGGCCTGTCATCGATGTCAGGTCACCAGGGGAATATGCTATCGGACATATTTCAGGAGCCTTTAACCTGCCTCTTTTTACAGATGATGAAAGGGCCATTATTGGGACTCTGTATGCAAAGCAAGGGAAGGATCCCGCTGTAAAACAAGGTATGGAAATCGTCGGTTTGAAATTTGGAAGTTTTATATCGGAAATTGAAAAAATTACTACAGCTAAACAGATTGGAATCCATTGCTGGAGAGGGGGAATGAGAAGTGAAAGCCTGGCCTGGTTTTACGAAAAACTGGGTTATGAGGTTTTTCTCCTTGAAGGTGGATATAAGGCTTATCGAAAATTCATCAGATCAAGTTTCAAGACCTCTCCTGGTATATTTTTGCTGGGAGGCATGACCGGTAGTGGGAAAACTGAAATACTAGGCGAATTAGAGAAGATTGGAGAACAAACCATCGATCTTGAAGGAATGGCTCACCATAAAGGTTCGTCATTCGGCCATCTCGGGCAATCCGTCCAACCCTCAACAGAGCAGTTTGAAAATGATCTTTACGTTTGCTGGGCACAAAAAAACAATCAGCAACCGTTATGGATTGAGCATGAGAGCCATAAAGTGGGGACAGTTTACCTTCCTGATACATTCAGGGCAAGCATGCAGAACGGAACCTTAATCCGGCTGATATTGCCACTGGAAATCAGGGTCTCCCGACTTATGAATGAATACTCCCATTTCGATAAATCCCTGTTAAAGGAGTCAATTCTGCATATCTGCCAGGGGATGGGTACTTATCAGAATAAACTGGCACTTGAAGCCCTGGAAAGTGGAAAATTGTCAGAGGTGGCAGAGATTGTGCTGCAATATTATGACAAGACCTATGAGTTTGCATTGAAAAAACGGCCATTTAAAAAGGTCTTTGAAATCCGGCTGGATTCGCCGGATATGAAAATGAATGCCAGGAAAATTCTTGATTTTACTAAGTCACAAATGAATATCCATGAACGCAGATCATAATGAAACTATAAAACTCACTCATTTTTCACATGGAATGGGATGTGGATGCAAAATGAGACCACAATACCTGGAGAAAATACTGAAAAATCTCCCGGTTCCGCTTGATCCAGCTGTATTGGTAGGGACCTCAACCTCCGATGATGCAACCGTTTATCAAATTAATGATGAGCAGGCCATCGTGCAGACCGTTGATTTTTTTACCCCAATAGTAGATGATCCTTATGATTTTGGAGCAATAGCTGCAGCTAATGCCATGAGTGATATTTATGCAATGGGAGGAAAGCCTTTGTTCGCTTTGAATGTAGTTGCATTTCCCTCTAAGAAATTATCCGGAGATGTGCTGGAAGCCATACTGAGAGGTGCATCAGATAAAGCAGCAGAAGCCGGCATCAGTATACTTGGAGGACACAGCATCGATGATGAAGAACCCAAATTTGGTATGACTGTCACAGGGATTATTCATCCTGCAAAAATTCTGATGAATTGTAACGCAAAGCCGGGGGATGTCCTGATCCTCACAAAATCCCTGGGTACTGGAATTATATCTACTGCCATCAGGAAGGAAATCTCTACTGATAATTCAAGGAAAGAAGCTGTAGAAAGTATGAAGACTTTGAATAAGATGGCTGCGGAAGTGATATCCGGTTTTCCTGTGAATGCCTGCACAGATGTGACCGGATTTGGACTTTTAGGTCACCTGAGTGAAATGACCAGGGGAAGTAAAGTGAATGCAGAAGTCTTTTTCAGTAAGTTGCCTCTCATGGAAGGAATTTATAAGTATGCTGAAGATGGAGCTGTTTCAGGGGGGACCAAAGGGAATGTTGAATATTATTCTACATGGATTCAGTGGTCAGATGAGTTGGATATATTCGAACGTTATATTTTCTGTGATGCTCAAACTTCAGGAGGCCTGTTGATTTCAATACCTGAAGAATCTGCTCCGGCACTCATCGATGCACTTCATGCGAAAAAGGTGCTCAATGCTTCAGTCATCGGACGAATTGTGCAAGGTAATGAAGGCATTATTTCCGCATTAAAATGATCAGGTTCAGGGGATCAGCGATTTCATTCATCAGTGCCGAAAAGAAGGGTATCGCTCATTGGTTCAAATCAGGAGTGGGTATTGTCCTGATAGCATTTGCTGTTTTCTTTTTCCTGGACCTTTGTTTTCCCTTTACTGTCAGGATTGATTATTCCCGCCAGGTGCTCAGCCGTGACAAGGAACTTCTCCATGCCTTTCTTTCTTCTGACCAGAAATGGAGGATGAATTGTTCACTTGAGGAAGTCAACCCAATCCTGGTAAAAACGATCATTCAGAAAGAAGATCAGTGGTTCTGGTATCATCCCGGTGTGAATATATTTTCAATCGGCAGGGCTGTCTGGCAAAATTTTAGCCGGGGTGAAAGAATATCAGGAGCATCCACCATTACAATGCAGGTGGTCAGGTTGTTGGAACGCCGGGAGCGCACATACCTAAGCAAAGTAATCGAAATATTCAGGGCGGTACAATTGGAAATGCATTATTCCAAATCCCGGATTCTTGAAATGTATCTGAATCTTTTGCCATACGGAGGTAATATTGAAGGCATTAAAGCCGCATCTTTCCTGTACTTTGGCCAGAAACCCTATACCTTAAGTACAGCCCAGGTTGTAACCCTGGCAATTATTCCCAATAATCCCCATCACCTTCGGCTGGGTATAAATAATGAAAGGATTCTGAAAGAGAGGAATCATTGGTTGGTAAGATTATCCGGACAGGGATGGATTAATGAATCTCAATTAACCGCTTCATTAACAGAACCTCTTACTGCACACAGGCTACCCGCACCACGCCTTGTTCCTCATTATGCCGAGAAACTCGTTAGAATGTTCCCGGAGCATTTGATACTGAATACATTTATTGACCGTAATCTGCAGGATCAGGTAGAGAAATTAATGGCTACTGAGATTGCCAGCCTCAGGATGAAAGGTATTACCAACTGTGCGGTAATCGTAATCTCAAACACAACTTCACAAGTATTGGCTTATGCCGGTTCTGCAGGATTTAAAGAATCATTGTATTCTGGACAGGTGGATGGAGTCTCTTCACTGAGGTCGCCAGGCAGCGCTTTGAAACCCTTTCTTTATGCAATGGCAATTGATAAAGGATTGATAACTCCAAAAAGTATGCTGGAAGATGTTCCCATTAATTTTGGAGGATATAAGCCCTCAAACTATGATGAAACATACCGGGGACAACTCACGGCTACTCAGGCTCTGGCGCTTTCACTAAATATCCCTGCTGTGGACCTGGCAAACAGGCTGGGTGTGGAGTTATTTGTTGAGAAACTTGGGAGGGGAGGGCTACGCTGGATTTCAAAAAGAAAAGATAAACTTGGACTTTCAGTTGTCCTGGGTGGCTGCGGAGTTACACTCGAAGAACTAACTAACCTTTATTCTTCTCTGGCAAGGGATGGCAGGCATTATCCCCTCCAATACTGTAAAGAAGATAAGCAAATCCGAACAGACACTTTATTTAGTCCGCAATCCTCCTGGATGATAACAGAGATGCTGACCAATCTCAAACGGCCGGATTTGCCAAATTACTTTGAAAACTCCGTTCACTTACCCCATATTGCCTGGAAAACCGGCACATCCTATGGTAGAAGGGATGCATGGAGCATTGGATATAATCCTGAATATACTGTAGGGGTATGGGTAGGGAATTTTGATGGCACCGGCATCGCAGATCTTTCAGGATCAGAGACAGCTGCTCCCATCTTATTCAAAATATTTAATCAATTAACATACAAAAAAAATCCTAAATGGTTTAAACAGCCAGAAGGTGTTGATTTCAGGTTGGTATGCTCTGAATCAGGTCTGCCGCCCAACGACTTTTGCGAGAATATTGTGATGGATTACTACATCCCGGCTGTTTCTTCCAATCGGAAATGTAATCACATGCTGGAAGTTTTTACCAATCCTTCAGGCACAGAATCATATTGCAGGAGTTGCCTTCCTGCCAGTGGTTATCGGAGTGATTTCTATCCCAATTACAGGCCTCAGTTACTAACATTCTATAACCTTGAACGCATTCCTTACAAAAGGATACCTCCTCATAATTCATCCTGTAATCGTGTCTACCAGGACCAGGATCCGGTAATCACTTCTCTTAATGGAAATAAGGAATATATTCTATATGCTGATGCAGATCAGAAGTTGCAATTGGCTTGTTCTGCAGGGGTAGATGTCACGAAAGTTTATTGGTATATTAATAACAAATTTCTACAAGATGCCAGTGTTTCAGAAACACTGTTTTTTACCCCTGTTGCAGGGATGAATAAGATATCCTGTTGCGATGATAAAGGAAGAAATACTGATATTTACGTAAAAGTCACTTTTATCTGATAATTACAAATATGCTGGTGTTTTTTGAAAAGTTTGGATTCCGCGGGATTCTGGTAGTAACTTTGTAGTTAACATAGGCTTGAACAAATGCCCTGTGGAATCTGTAGTACTTGTTAGGATTATCATTGAATGAAAATTATCAGCCTGCAAAATTTCAAGCCCGGAATGTATTCATGAATACCAACAAGAAGATAAATAATATCAATATGAAATGGATACTCCAGTTAGTTTTTATGATAATGCTGGTTTGGGCATGCTCTCCGGTTCATCATTCTTCAGTTTCAGTGAAAACTGATGTTTCAAATATCCAGGATAGTACAGAATATGATCTGCTAATCATTGATCCTGAGTTTGACTTATGGTATGAATTGCATTATTCACCTGCACTTGACAGAACCAATGATACTTACCAGGCTTATAATGGCAGGGCTGTATCCAATTGGAATTATTATTTTACAACCGGCAGGTATGCGAGGGTTGTTGAATCCTATATTGATTATCGCACCTCAGTTATCTATGATTTGGAACTCAACAGACGGTTGTATTGGTATTTTAAGTTTGTGGAAGAAAGGTATAATCTCAACCTTTTTAGATAACCTGTCAGGTATTATTTTCTTCCTTCTTGCTTAGTTCATACCTTTGCACTCAAATTTAAGGTAATTATGGGATTAAAATGTGGCATCATTGGTTTATCCAATACGGGTAAAACCACTCTTTTTAACTGTGTAGCGAATACTAAGGTTCATAATCAACCGGGTGTTCAAAAAGCAAATATTGGTCAGATCAATGTACCGGATTCCCGATTACTGGAAATTGACAAACTCATCCGTTCTGTCAGAGTAGTTTTTGCTACTGTTGACCTTGTAGATATTCCAGGTCTGACTAAAGGATCAGGTCAGGCAGAGAGTGGATCCAGCAGGTTTTTGGCTGATATTCAACAGACTGATGCACTGATTCATGTGATTCGCTGTTTTGACAGTGATACGATCCCTCATATTGAAGGCAATGTAAATCCTGTGAGAGACAAAGAAATCGTTGATCTTGAACTCTGTATCAGAGACCTGGGGATGGTGGAAAGGAAAATCCAGAGAACAGAAAAACTCATCAAAGCCGGAGATAAGGATGCAAGGAAAACGATGGAGGTACTCCAGGTTTATAAGGCCCATCTTGAAGAGTTTAAGCCAGCGAGAACAGCCCCTGTGCATGTTGAAGATCATAAGCATATTGCTGATATGTTCCTGATTACAGACAAACCGGTTATTTATGTATGTAATGTGGATGAAGGATCAGCAGCAACCGGAAATGCTTATTATACGCAATTCCTGGAAGCTGTTAAGGATGAAAATGCAGAGGTGCTGATGATTGCTGCTGAACTGGAGGCACAGATTGCAGAATTGGAAGATGCCGACGACCGCGCAATTTTCCTCTCTGATGCCGGATTATCTGAACCTGGTGTTAACAAAGTGGTAAGTTCAGCTTATAAATTGCTGAACCTACAGTCCTTCTTCACTGCCGGCCCCAAAGAAGTCAGGGCCTGGACCATTCATAAAGGAATGACTGCTCCACAGGCTGCCGGAGTGATCCACAGCGACCTTGAAAGAGGTTTCATCAGGGCGGAGGTGATGAAATATAATGATTTCATGACTTATAAGACAGAGCACGCCTGTCGCGATGCCGGGAAACTCTTTGTGGAAGGCAAGAATTACGTGGTAGGAGATGGGGATATTCTCCATATCCGGTTCAATGTATAACCTTAAAACCTGTTTTCTTCTCTATTTTGACAGGAAATAGGAATATGCTTCATAAGCGATATCTGCAATCACAGCTTCATTCACACTGCTGTTTTCCCGTGAATTTGTCACAAAGACGGCCAAAACAAGGTGTCGCCCCCCAGGTAGGCAGATGATACCTATATCATTTGTAGCTGCAGTGATACCTTCTGAATTTGTGCCTGATGAACCCGTTTTATGAGCTAAAATAGTTCCTTCAGGTAACCGGTTTTTTATTCTCATAACGCCTGTAGAACTATTAACCATTTGATCCCACAATAGCTGGTAATTTATCCCATTGATTATTTCACCTTTAAAAAATTTCTCCAGGAGTAAAACTGCGGCCCAGGGTGTGCTGCTATTTATGAATTGTACATCCCAGCTTTTGTGCATTTCTTCTTCCGTAGCTTTGATTGAAATATCCTTTATCCCATTCAAGGCGATGAAATCGTTGACATATTCAGGTCCACCCAGTAATCTGAATAAAATATCGCACCCTACATTGTCACTTTGAGAAACAGTGTAGCCTAAAATGTCATATAACTTCATATTAATATTTCCTTCCGGGTAGCGATCTCTGATTGGGCTCCAGGTATTGGGAAGGAGATCGGATTTTTTTATATAAATTGAATCATTTATAGAAAATTCGCCTTTCTGCACCTTGTCATAAACAGCAAGTGCCAAATGGAACTTATATACACTTTGCATTGGATAAAGATCAGCAGCATTTATAGAAATAGTATCACCTGTTTCTATAAGTTTAATAGCAACCCCTGCTTTCAGATTCTTACCCTCTACAATGGACTGAATTTTTTTATTAAGTTCCTGATTTTGTGCGATCGAGGAATAACTAATTCCTGTCATCAGGATAATACTCAGGAAGAATTTTGATCCGGGAGATGTCATTTGTTGCTTTTATAAGTGCTTAAAAATAAAGGGGATGAAACTTGATCCCTGTATTAGTTATCTCAAGGGCTGGCATCGGAAATTTAATAAAACCAATGGCATTTAATACCAGTTTTAAGGTTTTTGACCGGACTGGAATACGGGTAAGATCAATATCAGGCGCTAGATAGAACTGATGCTTTCTTTTAAAATCAGGGATCGGAATTCCCTGGATTTGGTCTGGATTCGTTTTAGGTGCAATCATACCATCGGCACCATAACCTATAGCAACATTAAGCCAGGCCGGAAATTTTGAATGCATGTTTGCCAGGCTTTTGATATTTCCTGATAACCAGTACGTTTGACCATTGTAATCTTTCAGCATTCGTTGTGCCGTTCCTGAGCCTAATTGGGCTTTGTTATACTGAGCGTAATCTGTTAATTGAAAGGACCACTTGAGTATGATCTTCTGCTCCGACCAAAACATTTGCTGGCTTATAAATAAAGCGCTTCCAAGACTATTGGCCAGCATATCACCGGGGGATGCTCCCCATTCTTTTGAGAATCCATCGAAAACTTCAACAGTAGTTAAATAAGCAAGACCTGTCAGGCCTCCATACCAGATGGCATTTTTCTCTTTTGCTCCGGCCCATTTTAGATTTTCATAGCCAACCTTCCCCATATAATAGGATGTCATCATATGGCCTGCTTTATCCATTCCCAACCATTCATCATTGTCGTTAATGAAGTGGAAAGAGGATTGGGGATAATCAGCATACCAAAGTCCATATAACCCGCCAAGGCAGCCAATTCCCAATATACTTTCAGAGATGATAACAGCCTTCAGTTTCTTTGCATTAGACGGTAATTCTTGTTGAATCACCGTGTCATGCTGAGCATGCAAAGCAAATGACAGTAACAGGATATTTATGGTCAAAAATATCGTTTTGAATCTGGCCACGGGATGGAAATTAAACTTAAGAGTCAAAGAAACATTTGAAGCCACAGATCAAACATAAGCACACTGATTAATAGTTCCAAAATTCCATATTTCCTTGAAAAGATACAATAAGGATCCTGAAAAAAGTGCTATGCCTGAAATGATAACTTATTTCATTATTCCCTGTCGGTTCAGTGCTTGCTGATACCGTTGGGCATTCAATTCATGATCTTGCTGTGTGACCGCAAAATTATGGTACCCGGAAAAATCCTCCCTTGCACAAAAATACATGTAATTGTGTTGTCTGTAATTAAGCACGGCATCAATAGAAGAAACGGAGGGCATACATATAGGGCCGGGCGGAAGTCCTATATACATATAAGTGTTATAGGGAGAATCTATTTTTTTATAAATGTTTAAAACTCTTTTAATGGAAAAATCCCCTAAAGCAAATACCAGTGTAGGATCAGCCTGTAGTAGCCATCCCTGTTTAATTCGGTTCATGTAAACACCAGCAACATCAGGCTTTTCATCATTCCGGTTCGTTTCCTTTTCAACAATGGAGGCCAGTGTCATCGCTTCTAAGCGGGTAAGTCCAATGTCAGTGAGTTGTTTTTTTCTTTTTTCATTCCAGAAGGAATTATACTCCTTGAACATCCTGTCAAGGAATTTTTCCGGACTGATATTCCAATACACTGAGTAAGTATTTGGAATGAACATCGTTAAAATGGTTGCAGGAGTAAAGCCAAACTTCCCGGTTATTTCCGGGTTACTCAAGAGTTTGATTAACGAAACGGAATCGGCTTCAATTTGTTCCGAAATATGACCGGCAAGGTCTTCTTTTGTACGGATATTATTGAATACAAGTTTAACAGGGTCTTGTCTTCCTGCCCTTAACTTCGATAATAGCTGGTGATTGCTCATTCCGGGTTTAATCAGATAGTATCCGGGCTTTACATGATCAGGGTATTTCATGAGGTTGGCCACAAACTCAAATGAGTTGCGATGGATAATGAGTCCATTTTTATATAAATGGTCTGTTAACTGTTCCCATTTTTCCGTGGAGCTTATTTTCAAGCCATAAGATTCCTGCCCGTTCAGCCAGACGTTGGATTTGTATAGCATGGTATAGCCTAAGTATGCAATGGCTCCGAATGCTAAAAGTACAAGGAGGATGCCGAACCTGAAGAATCTTTTGAGGCGCGCTTTTCGCTGCTCCTTATGAATAACTGAAGAATAATAATTTGTCATTATAACAGGGATCGCTGGATTGTTTTACTGATCGACTCGTTTGGATTTATCAACTGAAGCATAAGTTCATCGGTCCATTCCTGGTTTCTAAGAAGCCACTGTTTTCGCAAACCACAAGTCTTATAACCAAGCCTGGTAAAAAGCCGGATACTATCCTGATTGGTATTCTCGATATTACAATAAAGCTGGTGCAGGTTTAAGGTGTTGAAACAATAAGCGGAAAGTAGCTCCAGTGCCTCTGTAGCAAAACCATTCTTCCTGTATTTCTCATCGATGAGGATACCAATTCCCGCTCTTCGATGGTGTGGATCGAAATCAAACAGGTCAATACTGCCTACTGGTTCTTGTTTGGTGCTGGAGTCAAGGCAGTCAATCATAAACCTTAGTTGCTTTGAAGAATAGATATCATGACTGGAGTTCAGCACGAATTGTTCAATTTCAAATCTTGAATAAGGAGAAAGTGTATTCCCCAGGTGCCATATAGTTGGATCATTTTCCCATTTATAGAGTGTATCTATATCGGCTGGTTCAGGGGCACGAAGTGAAATATGCGTTCCTATCATTTTGTTAAAAGCTAAACTGACCTTCAAAAACTCGTGATACATTTCCCTGTAGGGTAATTTCACTAAACCTGGTTCCATCTCTTCTGAAAGTCACCTTCAGGTTGCCTCCTGGAGTTTGAATCTGAAAATCTGTCCCACCTGACTTAAGTGAGGCGGCAATGGCGGAAGCGGTCACACCGGTGCCACATGACAAAGTTTCAGCCTCCACACCTTTTTCATAAGTTCTCACTTTGAGATATCCTTCACAGATCTGCACGAAATTTACATTCGTACCAGCAGGTTCAAATTTTGGAAGATTCCGTATCCTTTTTCCCTCTTCATGGACATCGATTTGAGATACATCATCCACAAATTTCACGAAATGAAAAGTGCCAGTATTCAGAAAACAGGAATCATCATTAAACTCATATATTTCCGGGTCCTTCATCTTTAAACTTACCTCCGATGAAGCACCCTGCTCTTCAAGAATTTGTGCCATATGCATGCCATCGGCAGCAATAAAGGATGTTGAATAACCTATCAATTCAAGACTTTGGGCAAAAGCTACAATACATCTGCCTCCATTACCGCAAAATGTTGCAGGACTTCCATCGGCATTAAAATATACCATCTCAAAATCAGAAGAATCACTGTTTCTTAGCAACAATAAACCATCAGCACCAATTCCAAAATGCCTGTTGCACATATGACTGATTAAAGTCACATCGTCAGGAAATATCCTTGAACGGTCATCAACTAAGATGAAATCATTTCCGGTACCCTGGTATTTAATAAATGGAATATGCATCCTTATCAGGTTTCTGCAGAGGGCCTGCGAAAATACAAAGATAGATTCAGATATCGATATAAATGACAATGTGAAATAAAATACCGCTGCAAAAGAGAAAATTTATGTATTTGGTGCAACCAGCAGAGTCTGCAGGTGTTTATTATTATACTGGGATACACTATTCCAGGGGATGTGTCGGATTGGATCTATAAAGTTCAGATGGCACATTGAATGCAAAAATAAAAATGACAGATTGGCAGATATTCAGGGTATGTCAGTCAAAATGTAAGTCTGAAAATCTTTTCATTCCAAAGGTAAAACCCTCTATCTGCCTTATGTATGTAAGGTTAACAATTATTAACAAGAGTGAATAAACTATTGGTATTGACATTGCGTTAATCAAGAGCAGGTTCCAAAAAGGTAATCATGTGTTGGAACGGAAGAAAATTAATGTTACACTACTTAAAAAATCTGTAAAATGAAAAAGTTTGGTGCATATCTGGCAGTGGCAATAATGGGTGGCCTGATTTCACTTGGTGCTTTTGCTTTAATTCAAAAGAAATATGACAAGGTTCAGGGAGTACCTCAGTATTCTGTCCCTGCAACATTAGCCGGATTAAATACCAGTGGAACCTTGCTGCCTGATTTTACAGCAGCAGCCAATGTAACTGTACATGCTGTTGTCCATATTAAAACAGAGTATTCCAGGAAGAATAATTACTATGATTATTTCTTTAATTTTCATGATTTCTTTGGAGATAATGGGATGCGTGAGCAGGCCCCATTGCAGGGAGCGGGTTCCGGAGTTATTATTTCGCCGGAAGGATACATTGTAACTAATAATCATGTTGTTCAGGATGCAACCAAGATAGAGGTTGTACTAAACGATAAACGTTCCTATTCTGCTGATGTAGTTGGAACTGATCCCTCAACCGACCTGGCTGTTATCAGGATTGATGAAAAGGCTCTCCCTTACCTGGTATATGGTAACTCTGATGATTTGATGATAGGTGAATGGGTGCTTGCTGTTGGAAATCCTTTCAATCTTACCTCAACGGTTACCGCAGGTATTGTTAGTGCAAAAGCACGAAATATTAATATTCTCGGATCTCCTGATAGCCCGGCTATTGAATCATTCATTCAGACTGATGCTGCAGTGAATCGTGGAAACAGTGGGGGTGCCCTTGTAAATACCAGGGGTGAGCTGGTTGGAATTAATGCGGCTATCGCCAGTGGTAATGGCTTTTATGCCGGATATTCATTTGCAATTCCAGTCAATATTGTGAAAAAGGTGGTCGACGATCTGCTTGATTATGGAGAGGTACAACGGGCTTTCCTCGGAGTTAATATTCGTGAGATCGATAGTAAACTCGCCCAGGAACAAGGATTGAAGGAACTCCGCGGTGTTTATGTTGCTGATGTTGTTGAAGAAGGTGCTGCTTCTGCTGCCGGGGTAAAGAAGGGAGATATTATTGTTTCTGTAGGTGGTGTTGTTGTTAACAGTACCTCAGAATTGTTGGAAAATGTAGGACGATATCGCCCGGGAGATAAGGTGGCACTGGTCATCAACCAGGGTAACAAAGAAAAAACACTGAATATAGTTCTTCGAAATAAAGAGGGAAACACTTCTGTGGTGAAAAAAGAAGAGAAGAATATGGTGAATTTGCTTGGAGCTACCTTCGAAAAAGCTTCCCCTGAATTATTAGCCAGAATCGGATCCAAGAATGGTGTACAGGTTACCAAATTGTCTGATGGTATCCTGAAGGAAGCTGGGATCAGGGAAGGATATGTCATCACTGAAATAGATAAGAAACCGGTTAACTCCGCTGATGATATTGAGACTATGCTTTATAATAAAAAGGGTGGTGTTCTTATCGAAGGCATTTATCCAAACCGGACCAGGGCCTATTATGGTTTTGGATTATAAAGAAAACAAAAAGCATTGCGACTTGTTAATAAAATTGAAGTCTTGAACTTGCGTTTAAGACCTGATGAAAGCTAACTTTATTTTAATCAGAGAACTACTTGTTTGTGTAACAGCATCACCTGGTTCTTTCCAAATAATTTCCCGATGAGACAGCTAAAAATCACCAAATCGATAACGAACCGGGAAACGGCTTCGCTCGATAAATATCTTCAGGATATTGGCAAAGAAGAATTGATTACAGCTGATCAGGAAGTAGAGTTGGCTCGCAGGATTAAAACCGGCGACCAACAGGCATTGGATAAATTATGTCGTGCCAACCTTCGGTTTGTTGTTTCAGTAGCTAAACAATATCAAAATCAAGGGCTTAGTCTGCCCGACCTCATTAATGAAGGAAATCTTGGGCTTATTAAAGCCGCTCAACGTTTTGATGAAACCCGTGGATTCAAGTTTATCTCCTATGCCGTATGGTGGATTCGTCAATCCATTCTGCAGGCACTGGCTGAGCAATCCAGGATTGTTAGGCTGCCTTTAAACCAGGTTGGTTCTCTTAATAAGATTAAAAAAGAAACCTCCCGGCTGGAGCAGAAATTTGAAAGACTTCCTTCGGCAGATGAAATTGCTGAAGCACTTGAAATTCCAGGATACAAAATTGATGCTGCCCTGAGAATATCAACACGTTACATTTCAATGGATGCTCCTTTAGCTGAAGATGAGGATACCAAATTCATCGATTTGTTTGTTGATGAAGATGCACCTTTTACTGATTCAGGACTCATGAGGGAATCCCTTGCCAAGGAAATTCAACGTTCCTTGTCAACATTGTCTGAAAAAGAAAGAGATGTTATTAACCTTTATTATGGTATTGGAATCCCTAATGGTTTAACACTGGAAGAGATCGGTGCAAAATTCGATCTTACCCGCGAACGGGTCCGACAGATTAAGGAAAAGGCAATCCGTAGACTTAAACACAACTCCAGGAGTAAGTTATTAAAATCTTACCTGGGTTAAAAAAAAGTTTTTTATTTCAAGAGGGCTAAAATGGCCCTCTTTTTTTTGCTTTCGTTGATAATAAAAGGATTGCTGAGCCTGACCCTGGTTAGACTGACAAATATTTACTCCTGGACTTAAAAAAATATTTTTTTTTCGTGTTACCTTTTAAGTAAATTTGGATAAAAGCATAGATTAATTATCTCATACTCTCTCATTATAGGCTAATTACTACTCTTATGAAAGTACTCATCGCTGAGGACAACCAATTAAATCAGCAATTAATGTCGCTTTACATGAAGCGGCTGGAATGGGATTTTAAGGTAGTGGGTGATGGATTACAAGCTGTTGAATCCTGCAGGCAAGAATCGTTTGATCTGATCCTCATGGATATTGACATGCCTGTACTTGATGGCATTGAAGCTACCAGGTATATCCGCATCTTTAACCCATACATTCCCATCATCGCAATAACTGCTTATACAGATGAAGCTGTCAGGCGGGAGACACAGGCTGTCGGGATGAATGCATTTCTCGCAAAGCCTTGCAGCCGTAATGATATATATGCAACTGTTACATCAGTCCTTGAAAATAAAGAGGAGAAAGTTGCCTGATTGAATTATAAATCAGTCGCTTGAGCCGCTATAAATGCGGCTTTTTTTGTTTGTGCTTCAATCTGTAAACTATTTGAACCGGTTACTGAAATTTTAAGCATAGGATGATTTCTAAATTTGCATATTATACATAACACATTTTCAGGATTATAGCCAATAATTAATTATCAGTATAAATAAAGACCTTATACTTAATAAAATTATTCATTTTGTGGGTTTATCCCATTTTGGATTCGTACTTTTGCAACCCATAGTTGATTCACTAATTTTTGCTGAATTCATTATTCCTAGTTTGACTGTTGGTCAATCCAATCTACCTATTCACCTATGGCTGAAACACGATATATTTTTACAACTGGTGGGGTTGCTTCTTCTCTCGGGAAGGGAATTATCTCATCATCACTGGCTAAACTATTGATAGCCAGAGGGTTCAAAGTTGCGATCCAAAAATTGGATCCATACATCAATATTGATCCCGGAACTCTTAATCCATATGAGCACGGAGAATGTTATGTTACCCAGGATGGTGCAGAAACAGATCTTGATCTTGGTCATTATGAAAGGTTCACCAATGTTCCTACCTCACAGGCAAACAATGTAACTACCGGACGAATTTACCAGGCTGTAATTGATAAGGAAAGAAAGGGAGATTACCTTGGAGAAACTGTACAGGTTATTCCCCATATTACTGATGAGATCAAATATCGCATCAGGCTATTAGGGGCCGATGGGAAATATGATTTTGTTATTACCGAAATAGGAGGGACAGTCGGTGACATTGAATCCCTGCCCTATATTGAAGCTGTTCGTCAGATGAAATGGGAGTTGGGTAACCGTTGCCTGGTTATACACCTGACTTTGGTGCCTTACCTGGCATCATCAGGCGAACTCAAAACAAAGCCTACCCAGCACAGTGTAAAAACCTTGCTTGAATCTGGGGTTCAGCCGGATATTATCGTTTGCCGCACCGAAAAGCATCTCAACCAGGGATTAAGGAATAAAATTGCTTTATTCTGCAATGTGATACCTTCTGCTGTCATTGAGTCAATAGATGTTGAAACCATTTATGACGTCCCGTTGCTCATGCGTGACGAGAAACTGGACCAGGTGGTGCTTGAGAAGATGCAGGTCCCCATTCGGAAAGAGCCTGATTTATCGCTTTGGGAAGAATTTCTCTATAAACTGAAGCATCCGAAAGGAGAAGTAAACATTGGCCTGATAGGAAAATACGTTGAATTGAAGGATGCCTATAAGTCAATCAGTGAGTCTTTTATTCATGCCGGAGCTGCAAATCAGTTCAAGGTTAATGTAATAATGGTTCATTCTGAAGCCATAAATTCAAAAACGGTCAGGCAAATTCTTGAAAAACTGGATGGCATACTTGTAGCACCTGGTTTTGGTGCAAGAGGGATTGATGGAAAAATTCTTGCCATTAAATTTGCCAGGGAAAACAAAATTCCTTTTATGGGCATTTGCTTAGGTATGCAGTGTGCCGTTATTGAGTTTGGCAGAAATGTGCTCGGATTGAAAGATGCTCATTCAACAGAAATGAATCCGGATACGCCCTATCCTGTTATTGACATTATGCCTGATCAAAAGGACCTCGATAAAAAAGGCGGTACAATGCGTCTTGGAAGCTGGCCCTGCACTGTTGAAAAAGATTCCAAAGCCTTTGATGTTTATGGTGTTACAGATATTGCTGAACGTCACAGGCATCGTTATGAATTTAATAATGCTTTCAGAGAGCAATATGAAAAGGCCGGGATGAAACTGGTTGGGATCAATAAAGATAAAAACCTGGTTGAAATGATTGAATTAAAGGATCATCCATGGTTTATTGCTGTGCAGTTCCACCCGGAATACCGCAGCACTGTTGCCAGTCCACATCCACTTTTTGTGCATTTTGTTGAAGCGGCTATCGAACATCTGAAAAGAAAATAGCCATGTAATACAGGGTAAAAGCGGATTGGTTAAGCCATTCCGCTTTTTTTTATTGATACCGTCATTCCATTACTCGTTGCTCATTGAAGGGAAGGAACATTTTGTATCTTTGCGCCCCCAAATAGATAATAGAAAGAACATTTCAATGAGTAGATCGAATATTATTGGCCTGGTTGTTATCATGGCCCTTCTGATTGGCTATAGCTTATTTATGACTCCTTCGAAGGAGGAAATGCAGGAAGCCAGGAAAAAGGCTGATTCCATTGCTAAAGTTGAGCAAGTTGAAGCTGCTATCCAGTCGGCACAACAAAAAATTCAAAAGACCATACAGGACTCATTATCCAGGTTGCCCAAGGATACCCTACAATCATTGGCTGTTGAGAAGTTCGGGGCTTTCGCCAATTCTACCCAGGGTAAAAATCAATTCTATGTTATAGAAAATGAGGTTCTTAAGCTGAAAATTTCTGCCAAGGGAGGATCGGTCTTTTCTGCTGAACTGAAAGACTTCAAAACCCATGATACCTTGCCTTTGGTTATCTCACGCGGTGATTCATCAGTCTTTGGATTCGAGTTTAATACCGAAGATCTGAAGTCAGTTAATACCAATGATTTATTTTTCCAACGCGTCGCATCTGATGCTAATCTTTCTGATTCCCTTTTTGTAAAAGGCAAGGACTCCTTACAATTTGCCCTTCGGCTCTATCCTTCAGGCAGCGACAGTGTTTCCGGACAATCCGGATATATTGAATACCTGTATACCCTGAAAGGAAATGAGTATATGGTTGGTTTCTCAGTAAGGTTTGTCGGCCTTAAAGGGATTGTTGCTCAAAATACCCAGGACTTACTTCTAACCTGGAATACTGATCTTTATCAACAGGAGAAGAGTTTTAAGAATGAACTCACCCAGTCGACCATCTATTACATGGATAATACAGGAGATGTGAACTATCTTACTGAAACCAGTGATGAGAAGGAGCGGGTGAATACTCCGGTTAAATGGGTTTCATTCAAAGACCAGTTCTTTTCAGCCACTTTAATTGCCCCGGATAAATTTGAAAGTACTGATCTGGAAACTATTTCACATGAAGAGAGTGATGCCAGGCTGCTCAAAACCATGAAAGCCTCTTTCACTTTGCCATATAATCCTACAGGTGACCAGGCCTATAATATGCGTTGGTTCTTTGGTCCCAATAAATATAAACTAATGCGGGGCTATGATTTAAGCCTGGAACGCCAGATTCCATTGGGATGGAGCTTCTTTCTCATGCAATGGATCAACCGTTTTGCCGTATTACCAGTCTTCAACTGGCTTGAAAGTTTTGATATCAACTATGGGATTATTATTCTTATCCTTACGGTACTGTTGAAGATAGTATTATTCCCTGTTGCCTGGAAGACTTATATTTCATCTGCCAAAATGAGGATTCTTAAGCCAGAGGTAGAAGAAATTAATGCTAAGTATCCTAAGAAAGAGGATGCGATGAAAAAGCAACAGGCAGTCATGTCATTATATAAGAAGGCGGGAGCCAATCCAATGTCAGGATGTGTACCTATGTTGCTCCAATTCCCGATTCTTATAGCTTTATTCCGGTTCTTCCCGGCATCCATAGAACTCCGGCAGGAATCCTTCCTTTGGGCCCATGACTTATCAAGTTATGATTCTGTTTTGAACCTGCCTTTTACCATTCCTTTTTATGGGGATCATGTAAGTTTATTCTGCCTGCTCATGACCATTTCTACCATTATTTATACGAAAATGAATAATGATATGATGGGTTCAACAAATCAGCTTCCAGGTATGAAGACCATGATGTATCTCATGCCAATCATGTTCCTCGGATTTTTCAACAGTTATTCTTCAGGTTTGAGTTACTATTACCTGCTGGCCAACCTGTTTACATTTGCCCAGATGTATTTTATTCGTAGGATGGTGAATGAAGATAAACTTCATGCAAGGATCCAGGAAAACAAGAAAAAACCTGTGGTAAAATCAGGATTCCAGAAACGCCTGGAAGAAATGGCTAAGAAACAAGGATATCAGACTAAGAAATAATAAAATCTCCCAGGTATCTGGCTTTATTTCCCCGCTTTTTCTGAGAAAAGAAAGGGGTATGATCATCTGGCAGAGTTTTTATTACCTGTTGATCGGTACTTTTACAAGGTCTTCTTTGAAGTAGGAGAGGAATAGGTCCAGCCCTTTTCGTTTTTCATCATCAAAAGAGAAACTGATATCGCTTTCGAGGTATTTCAAAAGTGCTGATTCGCTAATCATGAGATTTCTTGCAAGATGAATGGAGTCTTTAGTATGATTGACGCCCCAGCTAAGTGCTTCATCAAACTGCCTGATAAAGATTTCCGGTAGCTCTTTAAGCGTTGCCCAGGCTGCAAATACAAAGGGCAATCCGGTAAATGCAAACCAGGCACCAGCGAGGTCATGGCAATACTTGTAATTCCGGCAGGCCCCAAATGTTTTATCTCCGATCAGAACAACTCCTTCATCCATTCCTGGTATTGTAATTGGATGGTCCCCCAGGCTCACCCATTCAACCTGTATTTGCCAGTACCTTTTTGCCAGGATCCTGACAAGGTTAACAGAAGTTAATGAGTCGGTATCAAGGTAAATCTTTTTTAATTTATTAAGGGGGGAATTTGTAAGGAGTAAAACTGTTTTAACGTTTCCTGCAGCACCGATACAATAATTACCAATGAGTTGATATTCATTAAGTCCGGGTAAGGCTCCTACCGGGATCAGGCTTAGATCCGCTGATCCGTCCATGAGTTTCCTGGCACAGGCAGAGGGAACATCCAGATTCAATTCATAACCTTCAAGCAGGCCTGAGTTGAGTATCCCATGAATCAAGGGTAATGTGTTGTAATAAGAAACGGCAGATATCCTGATTTTGTCCATTGTGATCATTCCTGCGACAAATATAGTTGTTTGACGAAAAGGTTGGTGATTTTCTCTGCTGCTTTCCTATAACTGATAGATAAGATTTTTAGTGAATTTTGATTGAAAAGTGCCATACTATAGTGAGTTAAATAAAGAAAAATTCCTACCTTTGCACCCCAATTTACCATAGCTGTATTTTGTCCATCCGGGAGCAACTACATCTTATGGTATGAGAAACAAACTAATGTTAAACCGGTCTCCCCGGAAGACCCCATTAATAATAATTCATGAGTGACGAAACAAAATTGAACGACGATCTGAATGAGGTTGAAAAGCCTATTGAGGATGTTGTTGAAGAGACAACAGAAGTAAAAGCAGAAGAAGTAGCAGTTGAAGAACCAAAAGCAGAAGAAGTAGTTGCTGAAGAAGCAAAAGCTGAAGAAGTGATTGCCGAGGTTGAAGAAGTGAAAGAGGTTCCTGCACCTGTTGAAGAAGTTAAGTCTGCACCAGTTGCAGAAAAGCCGGCAGAGAAAGTTGTTGAAGTTCCTGAAGTTCCTGTTGAATTCGACTGGAATGCTATTGGAAAGAAACATGAAGCTTATCCCGCAGCTGAGCGTAAACGCCTTGAAGATCTCTATGAAAAAACCATGAGTTCAATAGGTGATCACGAAGTTGTAGATGGAACTGTTGTTGGCATCAATAACCGTGAAGTTGTTGTAAATATTGGTTTCAAATCCGATGGTGTTATTGCTATCTCTGAAACCAGGTACAATCCTGCACTTAAGATAGGCGATATTATTGAAGTCTATGTTGAAAACCAGGAAGATATGGGTGGCCAGTTACAGCTTTCACACAAGAAAGCCCGTATACTCAGGTCATGGGAGCGCGTTAATGAAGCATTTGAAAAGAATGAAATCATCAATGGATATGTTAAGTGCCGTACCAAAGGTGGCTTAATTGTTGACATTTTTGGTATTGAAGCTTTCCTCCCGGGTTCCCAGATTGATGTGAAGCCTATCCGCGATTACGATCAGTTCGTTGATAAGGTTATGGAATTCAAGATTGTTAAGATCAACCAGGAATACAAGAATGTGGTTGTATCTCATAAAGCCCTTATTGAAGATGAACTCGAAGCTCAAAAAGCCGAAATTATCTCCAAACTTGAAAAAGGACAGGTTCTTGAAGGAACAGTTAAAAATATTACTTCCTACGGTGTATTTATCGACCTCGGCGGTGTTGATGGACTTATCCATATCACTGACCTCTCATGGGGACGTATTAACCATCCGGAAGAAATCGTTCAGCTCGATCAGAAACTTAATGTATGTATTCTTGATTTCGATGAAAACAAGAAGCGTATCGCACTCGGTCTCAAACAACTTACTCCTCATCCATGGGATTCACTTACATCAGATCTCAAAGTGGGAGATAAGGTTAAAGGCCGCGTAGTTGTAATTGCAGATTACGGCGCTTTCGTTGAAATTACCACAGGCGTTGAAGGTCTGATTCACGTTTCAGAAATGTCATGGAGCCAGCATTTACGCACAGCTCAGGACTTCCTGAAAGTTGGAGACGAGGTAGAAGCAGTTGTTCTTACCCTTGATCGCGACGAACGCAAAATGTCGCTGGGTATCAAACAGCTCATTCCAGATCCATGGACTGATATTCTTAAGAGGTATCCTGTTGGATCAAAGCATGAAGCTACCGTTCGTAACTTCACCAACTTTGGTATCTTCGTTGAGCTGGAAGAAGGTGTTGATGGTCTCATCCACATTAGTGACCTCTCATGGAGCAAGAAAATTAAACATCCTGCAGAATTCACCAAGATCGGAGAAAAGATCAATGTTGTGGTTCTCGATGTTGATGTTGAAAATCGCCGCCTGAGTCTTGGTCATAAACAACTTGAAGAAAACCCATGGGATGTTTTTGAAAGCATCTTTACCGTTGGTTCAATTCATAAAGGCACCATCGTTAACTCAGCAGAAAAGGGAGTTATCGTTGCCCTTCCATATGGAGTAGAAGGTTTCGCACCACTGCGCCATGTACAGAAGGAAGATAATTCAACTGCGAAAGTTGATGAAACCCTTGATTTCAAAGTAATTGAATTCTCAAAGGAAAATAAGAAAATCATTCTTTCACATTCACGTATGCACCAGGATACCAAGGCTGCTGATAAAGCCAAGGATGAAAAGGAAAAGGAGAGTGCAGAAATGAGCACCAAACGTGCTGTGAAGAAACTGAAGGACGGTCTGGAAAAGACTACCCTCGGGGATCTTGATGCTCTTGCTAACCTTAAAGCTTCAATGGAGAAATCAGAAGAAGAATCGAAGTAATTCTTTCTTATTATACTTCATCATTGCAGGGGCCGGATTATCTCCGGCCTCTGCTTTTTTAAGCCGATATCATTTTTTTGCTGATCTTTATAGTCCGAATACTGTGTTATGTTCAAATTCAATGTTACCATCCTGGGAAGCAGTTCCGCAATCCCGACTTCTGAACGGAACCCGACATCACAGTTGGTAAATCACAATGAACACCTTTTCCTTCTCGATTGTGGTGAAGGCACACAAGTGACTCTCCGGCGAATGCACATCCATTTTCAGAAGATTAATCATATTTTCATCAGTCATTTGCATGGTGATCACTTCTTTGGACTTATCGGACTTATTTCATCGATGCATTTATTAGGCAGAAGTAAGCCCCTGCATGTTTACGGCCCGCCTGAATTACACGCTATTATTGATCTCCAGCTGAAAGTTTCACTCACTGAACTGATATATCCTTTCTTCTTTCACCCCACCCAGGCAATTAGTCCGGAAGTATTATTCGAAGATTCTACTCTCAAAGTGGTAAGTTTCCCGATGCTTCACCGGATTCCGACAACAGGATTCCTTTTTGAGGAAAAGCCGGGAGAACGAAGGATTAAAAAGGAACTGATCGAGGAATTTGAGATTCCTGCTCACCTTCTGGCAAGAATAAAACATGGTGAAGGGTTTACGGATGCAAAAGGGAATTATCACACTTATGAAGAATTGACAATTCCTCCATACCCGGCCAGGAGTTATGCATTCTGTTCTGATACTGCCTATTTCGAAGAAATTTTACCTGTCATCAGCAAGGCTGATCTGATGTATCATGAAACTACTTTTCTGCATAACCGTGCTGTAAATGCCGCTGAAAAGTTCCATTCAACAGCCATTGAAGCAGCTACAATAGCCTTAAAAGCAAATGTTAAACAGCTTATCATAGGCCATTATTCAGCCAGGTATGATGACCTGCAACCATTGTTGGAAGAGGCTCGAAGTATTTTCCCCGCTACTGAACTGGCTATTGAAGGCGAAAGGTTTCAGATCGGCTGATTTGAAAATGTCTGACCAACCCTATGTATTTCCTTTTGCAGGTTTATTGATTATTTTGAAGTCAGGGTTTGATATATGGTATCCAGCAATCCTCCTGAATATTTATCTCCGCCAAGGGACCAAAACATGATTCCTCCCAGCGAATTTTCCATCACATACCTGGATTTTAACTCTATCGATTGTTTATCGTCGTATGTGGCAAACAGTTTCTTTTCTGCATTGTAACTATAGGGTGCCATGGCTACCGGATCCCAGAAATGATTAAAGCCGGAATCCTTATCTAAATAGGTGTCGAAATTCTTGAAATTTACATAGTCACTAAATTGACATTCCTGGTAAAGTCCATTATTCGCAGAAGCCACACCTTTAAATACCCTGGCATAAAAAGCAGCGCCAATGATCATTTTTTGCCTTGGAACACCAAGAGAATCAAGGTATCTGACGACATAATCCGTTGAATTCATTTGTTCCGGTGTTGAGTACAATGAGGTGTGATGCCCGCTTTTAGTACTATAGCCATTAATTATATCATAGGTCATCAGGTTGACATAATTGAGATGAGGCATCACCTTACTCCACTCTATCGATTCGTCAAGAAATTGCTTAAAACCGCCTGCAGCAAAACTCAACTCATATTCCGGTCCTAATACTTCCCTGAGTTGAAGGATCAAAGCGGTAAAATTAGGTTTATCTTCAGGGGTATACTTGAAGCCGGGGATGGATGCAATGGCAGGGTATTCCCAGTCAAGATCCAATCCGTCAGCCTTATATTTTTCCAGAAGATGTTTAACTGAAAGTGCAAACTCCATTCTTCCTGCTTCTGTAGAAAAAACATCCGGGCATGTTGGACAACCACCCCAGCCTCCTAACGACAGTATTACTTTTAGTGATGGATTCCTCTCTTTGAGCGCTACTAATTCAATAATACTTGAGCTGTCATTGGGTTTATCCAATAATTTATTGCCTTCAAGATGAAGGAAACTATAGATGATATGGGTGAGTTTCTCAACAGGATATTCTGCTGCATCATTCCCTCTACCCATATAATAAGCGATTACTGCATATTTACTGCTGCCCTGGGCAAATATCTTACCTGGGATTGCACTTGTGAGAATGAAAACCAGCAGACTAGCTATTATACTTCTCATTAAAAACTTCCTCTTCATACTTCTATTTTTACTTTAATTTAATAATTCGGGTAACCATGGATGTCTTCCCATTCTCCTGGTCAAACTTCAACAATAATAAGCCCGTATTCAGATGACCGATTTCAGCCTGGCATGGATCCATTGCACAGAATTTCTTGAAATATTCCTTTTCTCCTTTACTATTATAAATGCTCAGCTGGTATGGAGAATTAAATACGTCGGGACTCCATGAAATTCTTTCAAATGCCGGGTTGGGAAAAATGTGTAGTGCCAGTTCATCTAAATCCTCACCTGATGATGTGTTTAACAGGTAAGCACCGGAGAATTGCAAAATAGCGCCTGTTGCAGCTTTGGTAACTTCATAAACATAATTCGGCGACATCCTGGAAAGAATATCATTTGGAGTGTGCACGACAGTTGATTCATTAGTTTCATAAAGTCCTGTAATTACTTTGCCTGCTTCCTGGAAAGGTACATAATCGGAACCATAGGCATAACTGATCTGAGTTTCTAAGTTTGAGTAGAGTTCAGTAAGATTTACCAGGCTATCAGTATAGGCTGCTGATGCAGCATTATTGGATGAAGGAACATCCTCATCTCTTTCGCAAGTTATCGTATTATTTATCATTCCGGCAACTCCACCCACTTCATCGATGTTGAAAACGAGCAGTATGTTCATGTTTGTTGGCACTACTGTATGGTCTACATAATGCTGACTGCCAATCAAACCCTGCTCTTCTGCACTGAAATTGATAAACCTGATGGAGTATTTGATAGGGACAGTGGCCAGTAGCCTTGCAATTTCCAGAATACATGCGACACCGCTGCCATTGTCGTTTACCCCGGGCCCCTGGTAAGTGTCGTAATGCCCGTCGATTATGAGATATCTTGGAGGGAAAGTTGTTCCTTGCCTTGTTACTATAATATTGTATAACTGCTTGCCATTGAGTTCAAAAGTATCCCTGACGATGTTAGTGTAACCAAAGGATTCATATTTTTCGATGAGCCAATCTGCAGTATTATTCAATGCAGCAGTACCCGGTTCTTTGACTCCAAGTGACTGAAAATGTTCGAGGTTTGTGAGAATGGTATCATAGGAAACACCAGACACAATGCTCCCATAATAAGGGTTATATTGTTGTGACAGAATTGGCCCAGCTGTAAATATTGACAGGATTACGAGGATGAAACAGTGTTTTCGATGCATGAAGTATATAGTTTTCGTGAAACCTTTCATATTCTGGATTAATCGTCGTATAACTCAGTGAATTCAAAGGTGTTACCAGTCCATTCAAGGAATCGGATAAAATCTACTGTTTTCACAATAATAGAGGCAGTATTCAAACATGGGTGAAAGCTGATGGTATCAGACTGAAGCAGGTTTCTATCAAGGAATGTATGCACATGATGATCCTGATCATTGATGAGTCCAAAAGGAGTGACAGATCCAGGGGTTAATCCAAGGTGCTTTTTCATTCTTTCATCCGAAGCAAAACTAAGTTTTCCTTGCTTCAATCTTTTTTCAAGATCATGGATATCCAGCGCATGTGTATGCTCCAGTATCACCAGGTAATGCCGGTTTCCTTTATGATTGCGGAAGAAGATATTTTTACAATGTGTTGCAGCAAGATCTTTCCAGTATTTCTTTGCTTCTTCAATGGTAGGAGCAGGGGGATGTTCATGATAAGTAAACCCAATGTTGAGTTGATTCAGTATTTCATAAAGTCTCGGGTCTCCATTCATCAGGAAATTCTATTGATTTAAGTGTATATTAATTTGACTATCAGACCACTATGTCGATCAGGTCCCTTATTACCACACTGGCGCAGAAACAACCAAAGACAGCCGGCATATAGGAGATTGTTCCTACAGTAGATTTTTTATTTAATTCGCCTTCCGAAAGCTGGATAGATCTCCTGGAAACTACTTCAGGGGAGAAAACAACTTTAATTCCTTGCCTGATGCCCAGTTTATGAAGACGTTTACGCATATAGTAGGCCAATTTGCAGTTATAGGAATTGTCAAGATCGGCTACCATCACTTGTCCGGGATCCAGTTTCCCACCGGCTCCCATTGAACTAACTGTTGGGAAGCCAAGCCGATGGGCATGAAATAGAAGATAAACTTTGGGAGAAAGTGTATCGATGGCGTCAACTACATAATCATATCCCATCTCCATAACTTCTACTAACCGCTCATCTTTGATATACTCATTGATTACGTTCAATTTTAGCCCTGGGTTGATATCCAGGAGCCTTTCCTGCATCACTTTCGCTTTTTCCCTGCCTTCTGTTGAAGTCATTGCGGGAAGTTGCCGATTCCGGTTCGAGGGATGAATAGTATCCCCATCAACTATAGTAAGACTTCCGATACCAGCCCTGCATAATTGTTCAGCTGCAATGGCACCAACTCCGCCTAATCCAGCCACAAGTACGTGCTTATCCCTCAATAACGAAAGGTTATCCTTGCCAATTAATAGTTCAGTACGTGTCTGCCAAATAGAGGTTGTCATCTGAATTCCCTTTTTTTCTCCAGAGTGACAAAAGTAAAAAGATAAATATAAGAATCCTGAAAAAGGCTTATTTTGATATTCCAGACCTGCTTTTATCAAAGCAAGTCATGAAATTCTCGAAAATCTGGGTTTTAAGAGCCTTCTCCTGAATATGGCGGACTTTGGCAACTTCAGCATATAACTTCCATACAGGTTGCTGCCATTCATCTGTTTCCAGAAACAAGTGGTCTAATGGTATGGATTTTATGGATTTCCGGATATTGGAATTCACTTTAAGGAAGTCAGCTCCTACAGAAAGATAAGCTCCCTGCCGGACCAGTTCCCCGGCTATTTGTTCATTATGATTAAAACCATGAATAATCCAGGGGACGGTAGTTTTTTTTAGGCTTATAAGTTCCAGAACTTTATGGTAGGCTCGTACACAATGGATTATCAAAGGCTTTTGCGCTTGTTCAGCGATCATGAGTTGTGCAAGGAAAACTTTCTCCTGATGAGCAATTGGGATTTCCTTTTTTAAGTCGAAACCACATTCCCCCACTGCAAGAACTTGTGAGGAGGTTGAAGCTTCTGCGACCAGTTTCAGACTGTCTTCATCAGTCATTTCATTGATAAACCATGGATGTAAGCCAACGGAAACAGGTTTATTTATGGAACGGAAGGTTTCCGGTTCCCCTGGTTTAACGAGACTTTTAATGCTGAAGATATGAGGGTAATTCCAAGAGATATGGGTATGGATGTCAATATATTGATCAATACCGGGAAGAAGCATAAAAATAATTTCTAACAAAGATAAGTATTCATCAGAAGTTATTCTTCTTCATATCTTTTTTATAATTCTTCATTATTTTCCCAAAAGTTTTTTCCTTTTTTCGCCGCTTTTCAGCACTTGACTCAAAGTATTCTTTCTCCTTTTCCATTCTCAGGTAATTCTCATAGGAAGCTTCATCAATTTCTCCTTTTTGAACCGCTTCTATAACAGAACAACCTGTTTCATTTGTATGTGTACAATCTTTATACTTACAATCCGATGAAAGCCCGATAATTTTATCGAAAGTGATTTCTAGCCCACTTTCTGAATCAGCAATGCCGACCTCTCTCATTCCGGGATTATCAACTAAAATACCTCCATTCTCAAGCACTATTAACTCTCTGTGACTGGTGACATGTCTGCCTTTATTTGTACTTACGCTGATAGTGTCGGTTCGCATGATGGTTTTCCCTGAGAGGTTATTTGACAGGGTCGATTTACCAACACCGGAAGAACCAAGCATACAATAAGTTTTTCCTTTTTTGATGATTGCATTTATTTTATCGTATCCGTTTTGCGATTCATTACTTAACTCAATAACCGGGATATCCTGAACACGGCTTTTGATTTTTGAGATAATATCAGCGAGTTGCTGTTCATCTATTAAATCGATCTTACTAAGTATGATGATAGGACTTACTTTTGATGAGTTACAGATGGTAAGATATCTTTCAAGGCGGTTGATGTTAAAGTCCCTGTCAACGGCCTGAACCAGGAATGCTGCATCAATATTCGTTGCAATGATCTGTATTTCTCCAAATTGTCCAACGGCCTGCCTTTTGATAACCGAGAACCTTGGGAATATTTCATGTATGATTGCAAAACCGGAGTCATAAGTTATTAGGGCAACCCAATCACCTACTGCAGGGAAGTCTTCACGGCTTTTTGCAGTAAAACGTTTATTGCCGGTTATCTCTGCTTCGTACTCACCTGATGTGGTTTTAATAATATATCGTTCTTTATGTTCTTCAATTACCCTACCAATCACGAAGTTTTCGAGGTTATTGTCAATCCTGAATTTCTCAAGTTGCTCATTATATCCAAGGTCTTCTAATCTCATTTCTTAATGTTTGTTTGAATAATACATGCTATTGTGTAGCTACAACAACAGGTCACTCACTGATTAGTTGATCAATAATTTATGTAATTCACTATGAGAGTCACTTTGAATCCGGATCAGATAAAGCCGGGGTTTTGAAAGGCTATCAGAGGGGGGCGGAAAAGGTGGGGGGTTGAATTGTGGGTGTTTGGGTGTTGAGGGGGGGCGCTTTGACGCAAGCGGTTCAGCAAACAAACAGAAGCCATTGTATTTGTATGGGGAAAATTGGCTGGTGGTCTTAGCCCCCATCCCCCACACCCCACCTTGTTTACGCCCGCAAACGGATAGCGCGGGGTAGCAAATTAAATCAGTGCCCCCTTCCCGGGCCCTCCATTGGTATTAGGTGAGTTTGTCCAATTTAGACCTGCATCTGTTGTTTTTAGTAAGGTTCCAGAATTCCCGGCAGCATAACCGTTATTTTCATCAGCAAAACTCACACATTCTAGCCAATTCCCCTGTGGCAGAGGGTTTTGCCAGGTCCATTGGGCAGAAATCAATAGTGGAAATGAGAGTGAAATAAATAATACCAGGAAACGTAACATGGGGGGAGATTTTAGAAAAAAAATGAATGATGTAATTAAAGCCGTTGCTAACTATTTTTTATTATCTAATTGTAGTATAGATGATTTATTGGGTATCCGGCACTGTTGAGATTGCATTTAAAATGGCAAATCACAAACTATAAATGCAACCATATAACATAAACTAAAAAAAACAGTTATTCTTTATAATGATACTTCAATCAAATATACGATGGCTTTTTAATTCATAGATTGAAATAAGGTAAGTATTTAACGAACTGATAAATTTTGTTAAAAAGCTACAATTGTGAGTAATGCAGCAATTCAAGAAGTTAAATAGTATTAATTTTGATAATCCTTAATCCAGAATTGTTATGATCAAAGCACCGAGACTTATTATACTTATACTTTCAATCACCGGGCTCCTATTCTCAACGGAAGGGAAAACACAGGTTTTTAAAGAATCAGAGGATCCGAGGGCTACTTATCAAAAATTTGAAAGTTTATTGCAACTGATAGATTATGCATATGTTGAAGATGTAGATGATGCAAAAATTGTTGAAGATGCAGTAATCAATGTGTTGAAAGAATTAGATCCACATTCTACTTATATTTCCAAAAAGGACATTGACAGAACAAATGAACCTCTTGTTGGAAATTTTGATGGTGTTGGTATTCAGTTTCAACTTTATCACGATACCATTCTTGTTGTTTCACCGGTACCAGGTGGACCTTCAGACAAGTTGGGGATTCTTGCAGGTGATAAAATCATAAAAATTAATGGCGAAGAGGCTTTTGGAAGTAAAATAAATAATCAATATGTACTGGATCATTTAAGAGGTCCAAAAGGGACAAAAGTAAAGGTTGATATTTTCAGAAAAGGAACAAAAGGATTAATTGAATACACTATTGTGCGCGATAAGATTCCTTTGAATAGCATCGATGCCACATATATGGTGAATTCAGAAATCGGTTATGTGAAACTTGCACGTTTTGCCAGGACATCCGCGGATGAATTCAGGGAATCTATTGTGCAGTTGCGTAAGGAAGGGATGAAAAACCTGATCCTCGATCTGAGAAATAATTCAGGGGGTTACCTGGATATCGCTTTTGAATTGTCTGATGAATTTTTACCATCGGGTAAACTCATTGTGTATACGAAAGGATTGAGAAGCCCCAAACAAGATTTTATGGCAACCGGGAAAGGTTCTTTTGAAAACGGGAAACTCATTATCCTGATCGATGAAGCTTCTGCATCAGCCAGTGAAATCGTTTCTGGTGCCGTGCAGGATTGGGATAGAGGAATTATTCTGGGCCGTCGGTCTTTTGGTAAAGGACTGGTTCAACGTCCGTTTCTCCTTCCCGACAGTTCAATGATACGCTTAACTACTGCCCGGTATTATACACCTTCTGGCAGATGTATTCAGAAATCATATGAAACGGGCTCTGAAGATTATTTCAGTGAAGTTTTTACTCGCTTTGAACATGGAGAAATGATCCATGCTGACAGTATCAAATTTCCTGATTCACTAAGGTATTATACCCATAATCAAAGGGTAGTTTATGGTGGAGGAGGAATAATGCCTGACGTATTTATCGCCCTCGATACTACTTTCGCATCCAAATATTATACTGATGTTTTCAGAAAAGGATTACTGAATGAATTTGTACTTCAATATGTTGAAGGTACAAGGAACGAACTGTTAAAAACTTATCCCAATATAAAGGTGTTCAATTCTGGTTTCAATGATGCAAAACTATTAGATGAGTTCGTTGAATATGCGCAAACCAAGGAGGTTCCTAAAGATGAGAAAGGGCTTGAAGCTTCCGGTAAGCAAATATCCATCGTTCTGAAAGGCTTAATTGCCAGAAATTTATACAATGTTAGTGCATACTTCGAAGTCATTGGCAGTTCAGATGATGATATCATAAAGGCCGTTGAAATTCTTAAAAATGAAGATATGTTCAAAAAACTTACCCTGGCCCGGTAGGTTGAATTGTAAAGAATCATACTTATTATTTAGCGATTTATTGTTGAATAAGCCTGGATAGTTTCCAGGCTTATTTTTTTATTATCCGGATTATTGACCGAAGTTCAGGGATGCTTCAAAATGATCTTTAGTCAGCTTTATTATCAAAGTTCTGTCAGAATTAATTTAAGTAAAGGAGCCTGTTTTGACTTGTATTAAAATATTGCCAGTTACATAGGTTATTGTTTGAAATATTTGATATTTTTACCATGCTGTGCTCAGAAAATATATGATGACAGTTTCAAGGAATTAGAATTTATCAACCATTTATTTTACAGGAATATGGTCAATCTTCATACAACCTTTATGGGTTTGAAATTAAAGAATCCTTTAATTATTGGCAGTTCTGGCCTGACAAACTCAGTGGAGAATATTGTTGAATTTGAAAAAAAAGGGGCAGCAGCAGTTGTTCTAAAATCATTATTTGAGGAGCAGATTCTCCAGGAGGTGCATCATGTGATTCGGCAGGATGAATTTAGCAATCTGTATCCTGAAGCCTTTGATTATATTGGAAATTACAGTAAGGATAATAGTATTGGGAAATACCTGGAACTAATACAACAGTGTAAAAAGGCAGTACAAATTCCGGTGATTGCCAGCATAAATTGTTTTACAACAGATGAATGGATTTCTTATGCTAAAAAAATGGAGGTTGCTGGTGCGGATGCCATTGAACTCAATGTATTTGTTTTGCCTTCTGATCCCATGAGAAACTCAGAAAGAAATGAGAAACTATATTTTTCAATCATGGAGGCCGTATTGAAACAAGTGAGGATTCCGGTTTCATTGAAGATTTCGTATTATTTCTCTGCCCTGGCTGAAACTGCCCGAAAACTGGATTGGGCCGGAGCCAAAGGTCTTGTTTTATTTAACCGGTTCTATTCTCCGGATATTGATGTCGACTCATTGAAAATCATACCTTCTCATGTTTTTAGTGATCCTACAGAGATTTCTATACCATTGCGCTGGATCGCTTTACTTTCCGGAGCTGTTAATTGCGATATTGTTGGATCAACTGGTGTATTTACCGGGAAAGATATAGTCAAATTAATTCTCGCAGGAGCTTGTGCCGTTGAGGTAGTTAGTACGATATACAAAAATGGGAACGATCAGATACCCCTGATGATCAAGGAACTAGAAGAGTGGATGGTCACGAAGGGTTTTAACTCAATTTCAGATTTCAAAGGGAAACTTTCTTATAAGCAGGCTGAAAACCCTGCCGCATACGAAAGGGTGCAGTTTATGAAACACTTTGCAGGTATTGAATAGAAGTATTGCAGATAGTATACTTTTCAAAACGTTTGTTCAGACAAGCAAAACTGATAATTCTCCGGTTAACCATTCGTAACAAGGCGTAACTATGGGGCTTCGATTCCTCAAAGTATATCTCTATTCAATGCTTGCCATGCTCTTCTGGGGCCTGTCATTCGTGTGGTTCAAACAAGTTGTGGTGCAGTATCAACCCATAACCATTATCTGGTTTCGATTACTGGTTTCCAGTGGCTTACTTCTTCTCTTCCTCTTTGTAACTAAAAAGCTCGAATTCATCCACAATAAAGACATTAAGTGGTTCCTGCTCCTTGCTTTCACTCAGCCTTTCTGCTATTTTCTGGGAGAAAGTTTTGGGCTGAGCCTGGTATCCAGCACGGTTTCAGCAGTTATTATCTCTACGATTCCTTTGTTTAGCCCTATTGCAGCCTATTTTATTTTAAAAGAAACCGTGTCAAGAGATGTGATCCTGGGTATTGTGGTGTCATTTATTGGCATATTGATTATGCTAATCAATCCTGATTTCTCCATTTCAGCGTCTCCAAAAGGTATTTTGCTGTTGTTTTTTGCAGTTTTAGCAGCTGTTGCCTATTCAGTAGTTATTAAAAAACTGGCTTTTAATTATCGGCCTGCAACTATCATCCTGCTGCAGAATTCCATTGGAATGCTCTACTTTCTGCCATTGTTTCTCATCTTCGACTTAAAAGCCTTTTTATTAATCCAGCCACAAAAAGAAGTTTTGTTTGCCTTCTTCGAATTAACCATATTTGCATCTACCTTGTCCTACTTATTCTACATCATATCAATAAAAGAAATTGGAGTTGTAAAATCAAATGTACTGACTAACCTGATACCGATCTTTACAGCTATCTTTTCTTACTTTATTCTTGCGGAGAGTTTTACTTTTGCAAAAATTTCAGGGATGGGTGTGGTAATGATTGGAATCATAGTATCGCAATACAAGAGTCTCTTTCAAAGGTTAAAAAGGAGTAAATTACCAGAAACTCAGAATCCCGGAATTAAATATTAATAGAAGATAAATTTAATAGAACTTATATGAGAATACTAGTTTTAGGTGCTGGCCTGGTAGGTGGACCCATTGCCGCCGACCTTGCAAAAGAACCCGCTAATAGCATAACTGTTGCCGATATAGATCCTGTTGCTCTGGAGAAGCTCTCTGCAAAGCATAAAGTGACCACATTAAGGGTTGACCTCTCTGATTCAAAAATGGTCCGAAAACTATCTGCCGGGTTTGAACTTGTTGTAAGTGCGGTTCCAGGTTTTTTAGGCCACCAGACTTTGAAAGCTGTAATTGAGGCAGGCACTAATGTTGTGGATATAACTTTTGCCCCCGAGGATTTCCAGCTTCTTGATGCTTTTGCAAAGGAGAAAAATGTGACTGCGATTTGTGATATGGGAGTAGCTCCCGGAATGAGTAACCTTCTGGCTGCACATTGTGTCAGGTTTTTTGATAAAGCTGATGATTTAAAGATTTATGTAGGCGGCTTGCCAAAAGAAAGACCCTGGCCTTATGAATACAAAGCCGTTTTCTCACCAATAGATGTCATAGAAGAATATACCCGCCCCGCAAGGTTCAGGAAAAACGGTAAGGAAGTGATAATGCCTGCCTTAACAGATGTGGAGCCGATGTATGTAGAAGGTTTCGGGGATGTTGAATCCTTTAATAGCGATGGATTGAGGTCATTGCTTACCTCTATTCCGGATGTCCCCAATATGATTGAAAAGACACTCCGTTATCCTGGTCATGTTGAAAAAATGAGGATTCTGAGAGAAACAGGATTTTTTAGAACCGATACAGTGATGATTGATGGAAACCCCATTCGTCCTATTGATATGACAGCCAAACTTCTATTCCCCATGATCAAGTTGCAGGAAGGGGAGGAGGATATCACTGTTATGCTTATCATAGCCGAAGGATTGAAGGATAACCAACGGAAACGCATTACCTACACATTAATAGATAATTATGACAAAGTAACCGGTGTTCATTCCATGGCACGAACAACAGGTTATGCGGCATCTATGGCTGCTCGCTTACTTATTGGTGGATTGTATAAGAATCCGGGTATAAATACTCCTGAAGCCCTTGTTGATCAATCAGATGTATTACCATTCCTTCTGAAGGGGCTTGAAGAGCGGGGTGTGGTCTATCAGTTTAAGGAAGAAGTCATTGACTAAAATTCTAATCAAGCCTTGCAGGTTTGTAAATATTTCTTAATTTTGCACCTCCTTT